>JAAZGU010000082.1 GCA_012511085.1 Erysipelothrix sp.
CCAATGATGTTTTGCTCAAACAAAGTATCCATAATACGCGCAGCACGGTTATAACCCAAGGAGAAACGCCGTTGAATCATGGATGTGGATGCGCGTTGAGTGGCAATGATGTAGGCTTTCACTTCTTCATACAATGGATCATCAAGGGCTCCCAAATAGCCTTCGTTGCCTTCCACGCCATCAAGTTCCATAAATGCATCGTCAAAATGCGGTTTGGCCTGCCCGGTGGCAGCTTGTGCGACGCGCTTTACTTCATCATCAGAAACAAAGACGCCTTGGATCCGCGTTGGATGTGGCTCACCGATTGGCACATACAGCATGTCACCATAGCCAAGCAGTTTTTCTGCGCCGCTAGCATCTAAAATTGTCCGTGAGTCAATATGAGATGTCACCGCAAAGGCAATCCGCGATGGGATGTTAGCTTTAATGATTCCAGTTATTACGTCCGTGGACGGGCGCTGTGTCGCCACAATCAAATGAATACCGGCAGCCCGTGCTAATTGGGTAATGCGTTGAATGGAACCTTCAACATCCTTACCTGCAACTGCCATTAAGTCTGCCAGTTCGTCAATAATGACCACAATTTTAGGCATGATTTCCAAATGCAAATGCGGTTCATTCACAACTTTTTCATTATAAGCGGAAATGTTACGTGTTTCAACCGAAGCAAAGAGTTCATAGCGCTCTTCCATGATTCCTACCATCACCTTTAAAGCGCGAGCGGCTTCACTGGCATCCGAAACAACCGGCGCAATTAAATGCGGAATCTCATGAAAAGGCGTGAATTCAACTTTCTTTGGGTCAATCAATAACATCTTCACTTGTGAAGGTGTTGTGCGCAACAACAAGGTCGTAATCAGGGCATTGACCGCAACACTTTTACCGCTGCCAGTGGCACCGGCAATCAACAAGTGCGGCATCTTGTCAAGCTCACCATAAATGGCTTGCCCCATCAGGTTTTTACCTAAAATGAACAAGAGTTGTTTGTCTTTCTTTGCTTCAGGGATATTCTCGATCAGCTCCAACAATCGCACGGGTGTCACTTCCACATTTGGAATTTCCACACCAACGGCATTGCGGCCTGGAATCGGCGCTTCAATGCGAATGTCTTTGGCTTTTAAATTCATTTTGATGTTATCGGATAAACTTGCGATTTTGGAGACTTTCACATTCGAATCCGGACGAATTTCAAATTTAGTAATTGCCGGTCCAATGTGATATTCAATCAATTCAGCCGGGATTTGAAATTGATCCAGTAAATCAATGAGTTGCTTGCCCTTACGCTGAGCAGCAATGTTATTTAGACTGCTGCCTTTCTTCGATTTAAAGGCATCCAGCAAATTGAGCGATGGCAAGGTATAATTTTCAAAAGTGGAGACCGTGGCTGCCGATGTCACTTTCACTTCCTTCACCGGTGGCGCAACCACTTGCGGCTTTGTGACACTTTCACTATCAATAAAGACCGCCTTTTTGGTTTCACTCTTGGCGATGGCTTCATCCATGGTGGCTGCCGATGGGCTTTCAAACTCATCCGCAGCACTTGGTTTTAGTTTGCGACGCGGCTTTTTTCGCGCTGGTTTATTGGCCTTTTTAATGCTTGGTAATTTAATGTTTAATAACTTGGCGATTTGCACCCCAAACAATAAATAAATTACGAGGATAATCAAGGTTGCGATTAAAATCTTAACCCCACCCTGATGAATTAAAGCGCTGATACCGCCATAAAAAAGTGCCCCAATTAAACCAATCTCAGCGGGCAACTGCTCCAAGAAAATTGGTTTCATGCGGCCTAAGAAATGTTGGATGTAATCCAAGCCAACGTAATCGGTCATCGACAATGCCATATATAAATACCAAACACTAAAAATAATGAAGGCAGCAATGACCATTTTATAACTAACTTTAAGTTTCTTTTTAAATAACACAAGCAAACTAATCAGCGCAATTAAAAGATAATTAACGAGCGGATAGGTTCCAAACAACACCAAAGAAAGACGGTAAAGAAACAACCCTACTGGACCTTGTTTAAAGTAGGCAATCACCAACACCATGATGATGATGGCCATATAGGTTACACGTATCATTTCTTCTTGAATTGCTTTTTTAGATCTTTTCTTCATAGTCATCCTTAATTGTTTATTTCGATGATAACCGGTAAAATCATGGGGCGTTTCGATGTTGATCGATACACATACTTGGCAATCTTATCTTTGGCCTCAACACGCGCCGCGTTGTTGTCGTAGCGCGCCTCCGCAACCATGGTTGCGACCGTTTCTTCCATGATGTTGCCGACTTGTTTCACGATGTGGTCCGCATCTTTCAAATAAATAACACCCCGGGATTGCACATCCGGACCCCCAATAATGGCTTTTGTATTAAAATCAAGCACCAAGCCAATGATCATGGCGCCATCGGAAGCCAAGAGCTCACGATCTTTGAGGACGCGGCCTCCAACGTCCAAACTTTCCATGCCGTCAATCAAAATTTCCTCCAGCGGCAAGGTGGTGTGCGCCCGTGTGTACTCACCATTTTCAAAACTGGCAATTAAACCGTTATCAAGCACAATGATATTTTGGGCTTGAATACCATGGTCAAAGACCAAATTCGCATTGTTGACCAAATGTTGGTATTGACCTTTGATGGGCAAATAGTACTGCGGTTTTAATAAGTTGATCAGCATCTTAATGTCTTCCTTAGAAGCATGCATGGACAAGGTTTTTTTATGATCAAAAGAAACCACATGACAGCCTTCCTTGTACAGTTCATTTTCCATGGCGGCCGCTTCCACTTCCGTGTTCGGTACCGCCGGTGATGCTAAGATAACTGTATCGGTGGGCCGTAAATTAATGTAGTCGTCTTCATTGATGGCAATTTTATGCAACATTTTAAATACATTAGGTCCACTTGCGGCAATAATCACCACCACATTTTCAACATCGTTGTCGTAATTTTCTATTGAAATCTCACTGTTGACAGGCATTTTGTAATAGCCCAAATGTTCAAGGTGAGAAATATATTTGCGTTGATTTTTATTGTAAAAGACAATTTTACGTTTGAATTGATTGGCCAATTCAATGACTTCCATCAAGCGGTAGACGTTTTGTTTATATAGAGACACGATGATGCGACCTTGCGCCCCATCAAAAGCAGCTTCGACCTGCTCACTGATACGATGATTGGGGGCCGTGAAGCCTTCCTTGTTGGCGCCTAAGGACTCCGCCAACAAAGCCAAGACTTTCTTCTTACCAATTTGGGCAATCTCACTGATGTCACTATCAAAGGCTTGATGTTTGTTGTTAAAGTCAATGATAAATTCACTCGTGTAGACGATGCTGCCATGTTTGGTTTCAATCGCTAATCCAAAATTATCCGCAATGGATGACGTCAAACCAAAGGTCTTAATCGTTGTCTTATTGATTTTAAACTGCGAATCACGTTTAATCCGATGAACCTTGCGCTTTTTAATTTGATGGCGGTCCAATAAATCTTCCACGATGCACGCCGTAAATGGGGTCGTGTAGATATCAAAATTATGTTGTTTGAGTAAGTAGGGTAAAGCCCCCATGACATCATCGTGACCATGGGTGATAAAAATACCTTGTACTTTTTCTTTATGTTCTAATAAATATGAAAAATCAGGAATGACGATTTCAACACCTAATTGTTCACCATCCGGATATTTTAATCCGGCTTCAATGACAAACCACTGATTATTGACATCAATGACGTAACAGTTTTTGCCATCCTCATCCAGCCCGCCTAGGGCAAAGATGCGTATTGAATCCATGATATTTCCTCCAAAATCTCTTGTTTAATTATAGCTTAATTGTTTTATTTTCTCAAATGGAACTAGGCAAGCTCACCCAGTAAAAACCAGGACTTCGCATC
>JAAZGU010000010.1 GCA_012511085.1 Erysipelothrix sp.
ATCGGTACATCTTTAAACCACAGCTTGCTTTCACTGTCATGGAGCACATCCACCCCACTGCCGCTGGTGCCGCTAAAGAGCTTAATCATGTAGGCAGGATTGGATTTGACCGGCTTGGCAATCAAATCCCCCTTGTAGGGGCGATTGCCTTTACGAATTTCATGAATCCGCACGCGTTTCGCAGTCTCTTGTTGGGTGATAATCAATGCAAACTCATCGTTGGCATCAAACACCACGCTATCCACCACTTCATCTTTGGCTTCCAAGTTCAGGGCGCGGACGCCTTTGGAACGCAAGCCCGTGCTTGGTACTTGATCAACATTGTAAATAACCATGTAGCCTGACTTTGTCAGAATCCCAACATCTTCATCAAAGGCAGTATAAGCAGCCACAATTTCATCCTTCTTCGCAACATTCATGGCCAAGGATGTGCGTGAATAACGCGTCATCTGAAATTCACTGATCGGTGTTTGTTTAATCATGCCATTCTTGGTCACGGTCACCAGGTTCACATCGCTATCAAAGTCAGAAACGATGAAGGCGCCTTTGACCTTGCGGTTGTCTTTATGATTGACCAAACTCGAGAAGTGATCACCAATGTCACGGAAACGTACTTCATTAATCTCAAAGACCGGCACATAAGCAAAATAACCGTCCGCTAATATTAAAATGAGCGTGTCCAAGAGATTGCATTCGGCTTCCCCGATCGGACGATCGTTTTCTTTATAACCACTTAGACCCGTGGATGCCTTGTAAGAGCGTAAAGAAACGCGCTTTAAATAGCCATCTTCACTGACCGTGACATACACTCTTTCATCCGCAATTAAGTCCGTTTTCTCAATGACGTCTTCTTCCACTTCATCCACAAGTTCTGTTTGCCGTGCTTGCGGATAGGCAGCTTTGAGCTTGCGATAATTTTCAATTAATAAATTATTAAGTAAGGTTTCAGACTCCAATAAGGATTCATAATAAGCAATTTCATTCACACCGATTGCGAATTCATCGCGTAATGCAACGATGTCCGTGTTTGTCAAACGATAGAGGCGTAAACTGACAATCGCTTCCGCTTGCGTTTCACTAAAGGCATAGGCACTGATGAGTTTTTCTTTCGCATCGCCCTTGTCTTTGGATGCGCGAATCATAGCAATAATTTCATCCAAAATTGAAATGGCTTTGATAAGCCCTTCCACGATATGAATGCGTTTTGAAAGCTTTTCAATCCGATAGAGGGCCATTTTTGTGAGCACATCTTTTTGATGGGCCACAATCACATCCAAGGTTTCACTGATATTTAAAAAGGTCGGACGCCGTTTCACAATCCCCACCATGTTGACATGGTAATAGACTTGCGCATCCGTGTGGCGATACAAGAGTTCTTCCATGACATCCAAATCAGCTTCAGGTTTGATGTCAACCACAACCCGCAAACCGCTGCGATCGGATTCATCGCGCACATCCACAAAACCATCAATGGCTTTGTTGTTGATGAGATCAACAATCTTACGTACCATGTTGGCCTTCACAACTTCATATGGAATCTCCGTGATAATTAACTGTTGAATTGTTTTTCTGGATATTCTTTCTATTTTAGCGCGCAAGGTCAACTTCCCCTTGCCCGTTTCAAAGTACTTTTTGATTTCATCTTTGTTAACCGCAATGCCACCGGTTGGGAAATCCGGTCCTGGTAACAGATCCATGATTTGGGCCAAGGTGGCATTAGGGTTGGTAATTTTTAAGATCAAGGCATCAATCACTTCCCCAAGATTATGCGGAGGAATGTTGGTTGCATAACCAGCCGCGATACCTGTGGAACCGTTGACCAATAAATTTG
>JAAZGU010000083.1 GCA_012511085.1 Erysipelothrix sp.
ACATTGCGCGCAACCTTGCCTATCTAAAACAAGAAGTCAAACTTTTAAGTGTGTTTTCAAAGGATGGTTACGGGCGTGATTTTAAAAAACACATGCATGCCTTACAGATTGATATTGATGATTGCCTAGTTGTTGATGAACCAACCTCCATGTATCTTGCCCTGCTTGATAATCAGCGTGACTTGTTGATGGCGATGGTCGACAGCAGCTTGCTAAGTGAGATTAAAGCACACCATATTCAAGCATTTTTAGAGAGCACAACGGCTGCTGATGTGGTTGTCTTTGACACCAATTTAGATACAGAATTGATTGAATGCATCATCAAATATAATCATGGAGCGTTCGTGTGTGACCCCATCTCGATTGAAAAAGCAAAAAAGATTAAACCATACTTGTCTTATTTGAGTGTTTTTAAACCCAACACTCAACAAGCCAGTGCCATCAGTGGTATTGAGATTGTGGATGAAGACACGCTGAAAGCCGCAGGGCGTTACTTTAGAAAGCAAGGCGTGCAACAAACCATCATCACCTTAGGAGAAAAAGGTGGGTTGCTTGTGGATAAATATCACATGTACCGTTATTGGCACAGTGATTTTCCAATTGTGAGTACCATTGGGGCTGGGGATGCTTCTTTAGCGAGTTTTATTGCTTTTGATGGTGACTATGATAAGATTAAAACAATTCAACACATGGTTAAAAGTGCCTACATCACTTGTCTTAGTGAGGATAGCGTCAACCCAAAGGTTGCGCAGGTTGCAAATGAAACCATGGAGGCATTAAACATAACGATTAAAAAAGAAGTGTAAGGAGGTAACGATGGAACGAGTCTTAGCGTTACTAAAAAGTAGAGGGGTTTCAAAAACTGACATCATCGAGTGTGTTTATTTTTTACAGCGCCCTTATCATGAAACCTTAACCAATGATAAAATCATTTATTACGTGGATAGCGTTTTAAATAAACGAGAAGTTCAGCATGCGATTTACACCGGCATCGCATTAGATGTGGCGGTCGAAAAACAAGTGCTTGATAACAAGGAGCTTGAGGCGATTATTGCTCGCGATGATGGATTATACGGTGTCGATGAGGTCTTAGCCTATGGCATTTGTAATTTATATGGGTCAATAGCGTTAACAAATTTCGGATACATTGATAAAATGAAACCAGGCATTATCGGTAAGCTAAATCGTGCCGATCATGCGATTGCATGTCATACGTTTTTAGATGACATTGTGGGAGCCATTGCAGCCGCTGCTGCAAGCAAACTAGCTCACGATAAGGAGTAATATGAAGAAACTAGTGTTAATTTTAGCCTTGTTGTTGATGTTTGTCGGATGTTCTAATTCAGCAGAAGGTTTGCCGATTACATCCGCCAATGAAGTGCAACAACAGCTTGATCAGGATGCTTCTTTGATTGTCGTGATTGGACAATCAACATGTTCTGCCTGTTTACAATATCGACCTGTTTTACGTGAGGTCGTTACCAATTATGATGTTAAGCTTGCTTATGTTGAGCTTGATAAAGATAAAGCTAAAGATGTGAATGAATTAGTTGATCGTCATTTGCATGAAGCAAATTCAACACCGACCACCTATGTCTTTAAAGACGGCGAGCG
>JAAZGU010000084.1 GCA_012511085.1 Erysipelothrix sp.
TGTGTTAGAATCGCCACTTTATATGGATTTCAACGAGGCTTTGAAAAATATTCATTTCCCTCAGGACTCCAAACTTTTGACCCAGGCGATTCAAACAATTAAATACGCAGAGTTTTTTATGTATCATTTACGCGTCTTATTAAACAGTGAACTGGCGCAAGGGCAAAGTAAGATAAAAAAAGTTTTTGATGCATCTAAAATTGCAGCTTTTATCGATGCCTTACCTTATCAACTGAGTACCGATCAAAAAACAAGCATCCAAGAAATCTTAGGGGATTTAAAATCAGAGAAAACCATGATGCGCTTGTTGCAAGGGGATGTTGGTTCTGGTAAAACAATCGTTGCCCTTATCAGTGCCTTGGCAACCATAGATGCTGGCTATCAAGTGGCTTTTTTAGCGCCGACTGAGCTTTTAGCAACACAACACACACTCAACATTAAAAAACAATTGGCACAGTCGCCAATCAAAGTTGAATTTTTAGCATCTTCATTGCCAACCAAAGTCAAAAACGAACTGTTGGAACGTTTAGAAAATCATGACATTGATTTGATTATCGGAACACATGCAATCTTTCAAGAGCATATCAATTTTAAAAAGTTGGGGCTCGTCATTACGGATGAGCAGCATCGTTTTGGAGTCTTGCAGCGCCATGCCTTGATTAGTAAGGGCGAACATGTTGATGTTTTAAGCATGAGCGCGACGCCGATCCCCAGAACCCTAGCGAACGCACTTTTTAGTGAACTAGATATCAGTTCAATCATGACCATGCCATCAAATCGTGGCAAAATCATCACGCATTTGATTCAAGAAAACTCATTGATGGGAATCATGGATGATTTAATCGATGAGATGCAAGCAAAACATCAGGTTTATGTGATTTGTCCTGCCATCACACAAGGGCAACTCAACACCCGTAATGTGGAAACAGTGTATGAAAACCTTGTCAAAGTGTATGGCAAACAATTTAAGATTGACATGCTGCATGGGCAAATGGATGCATCAATCAAAGAACAGACCATGCAAGACTTTGTTGCGGGACATATTGACATGCTCATCAGTACCACTGTCATTGAAGTTGGTATTGATGTTGCCAATGCGACACGCTTGGTTGTCTATGATGCCGATCGCTTTGGTTTAAGCCAACTGCATCAATTGCGTGGCCGTATTGGTCGCAGTCATTTGGAAAGCATCTGTTATTTATTAACCAAAACAAAAGACTCTGACACCTTAAAGCGTTTATCACTTTTAGAAAAATACGACAGTGGCTTTGAAATTGCTTACCATGATTTAATCACCCGTGGTCCTGGGGACATCATTGGTGTCAAACAAAGCGGCTTACCAAGTTTCTCTTTTGGTAACGTGGTTGATGATCAACAATTGCTTTTACAAGCCAAGGAGGATGCGAAAGCATTTTTAGGTGGCGATTTAAACGAAAATCAAAAAACCTATTTAGAAAAATTGAAGAAATCAACAAGTGCAGATCAAACCTTTATAGATTAGTGTATAATAGCAATGAGGTAAAGCATGGATTTAAAAACTTATTTATCAAACGAGGGCTATCACATTGACGATTTTGAAATCATGGTGGAAGCCTTTACGCATACGTCGTATGTCAATGAACAAAAAATACCAACGGTCGCGAATGAGCGTTTGGAATTGCTTGGGGATGCGGTTTTACAACTGTGGGTTTCAAGACACTTGTTCTTTTTAAAGCCGCCCTTGAGTGAAGGGGACATGACTTTAATCCGTTCGCGTCTCGTGAATGAAGGGTCGCTTGCGAAGTTTGCACGGCAACTGAATCTCGGTGCTTATTTACGACTGGGTGTTGGTGAAGAAAAAACAGGAGGTCGTAACCGCGATTCAATTTTAGCTGACTTAATGGAAGCTTTTTTAGGAGCCCTTTATTTACAAAAAGATAAAGAAAATGTGGACCGCTGCTTAAAAAAAGTAATTTTGGCAGAACTGGAAGTTGCTTTAAGTGGTGAACACGACGATTATAAAACAAAATTGCAAGAATACGTGCAAGCTGATACGCGTAAAACGGTTGTGTATGAAGTGATTTCGACCAAAGGACCATCCAACGCACCTATTTTCGAGGTGGTTGTCAAACTTGATAACATTGTGTTTGGAAGAGGCGTTGGGCAAAGCAAGAAAAAAGCGGAACAAGAAGCTGCGAAAGATGCGTTTTCAAAATTAGTCGTATGAAATTAAATCAAATCATTGCTATCCATGCGCTTGCCAATTCAATTTTTGAAGCTGAAATTTATGTGGGTGAATGGGCTCAAAATGTTCAAGCAGGACAATTTTTAATGGTACGCGTGCATGCACAAGGTGAACGTTTCCCCCTGACAATTGTCGCAACCACTCACACCAGTGTCACTCTTGTTTTTAGGGTGATTGGGCAGTCAACACGCATCTTAAGTGAAAGCGTACAAGGCGATGTCTTATACGAAGTGCTTGGCCCCTTGGGGAAGCCAACCATTGTCGATTTAAATAAAAAAACATGCATCATTGGTGGTGGCGTCGGTAACGCCATCAGCTTTGCGATTTTAAAACATTTTAATCATCATAATCAGGATGTGATTTATGTGGGTGGTTTTAAAAAACTGAATGAAGTTTTTTATGCATCCGCAATTGAAACAATGGTAACGTCTTCCTATTTTTATGTTGAAGAAGGCAACGATCAATACTTGGTTGGAAATGTTTTAAAAGATTTGAAAACGATTATTGAAAGTCATAATATTGCACAAGTTTACTGTGCGGGACCGCTTTTAATGATGGCTGCGGTGACAGAATACTGCAAAGATTTGAATGTCGACGTGATTGTTTCACTGAATCCCATCATGGTTGATGGGATTGGCATGTGTGGTGGTTGTCGTGTTGAATTGACTGATGGGGTTGCTTTTGCTTGTCTTGATGGACCAGAGTTTTTTGGGCATGATGTCAACTTTGAAAGCTTAAGGCAACGCAATTTAATGTATGATGATGACGATTATGTCAAAGGGGAGCCAACATGAACCAACGGATTACCATGTCAACCATTGAACTTAAAAAACGACAAGATAGTTTTGATGAGGTTAATTTAGGGTTAACGTGGGCGCAAGTTAAGCTTGAGGCGGATCGCTGTTTGCAGTGTAAGCTTCAGCCGTGTGTTAGCGGTTGCCCGGTATCCATTGATATTCCCGGTTTTATTAAACAATTAAGCGAAAAGAATGTTGATGGTGCCTTGCAGACAATTTTAAAAAGTAACCCACTTCCGGCTATTTGTGGCCGTGTGTGTCCCCAAGAAACGCAATGTGAAGCGCAATGTGTGTATGCAAAAACTGGGCAGCCAATCGCAATCGGTCATTTAGAGCGGTTTGTTGGTGATCACGGAAACTTTACATCTGTACCAAAATCCACCAGCAAGCATCAGGTTGCAGTGATTGGTGCCGGACCAGCAGGGATGGCCTGTGCCATGCTTTTGGCACAAAATGGTGTTGATGTCACCATTTATGATACATGGGATAAAATGGGAGGCGTGCTCTATTATGGAATTCCCGAGTTTCGTTTACCGCAAGCTGTCATTGATAAAGAAGTCAAGCGGTTATTGAGCATGGGCATCACCTTTAAACGCAACATGATTGTTGGAGTTAGTGTCACTTTAGAACAACTTTTTCAACAAGGTCATCAAGCAATTTTTATAGCGAGTGGGGCAGGGCTTCCGGTGCTGCTTGACATAAAAAATGCGCATGCGGTCGGTGTGTTTTCCGCAAACGAATATTTAACACGCATCAACGTGTTTCAAGCGCATCAACCAACCCACACCACGCCTTTGTTTCAAGGCAAACGTGTTTTAGTCATCGGTGGTGGTAATGTTGCCATTGATGCTGCACGGGCTGCCTTACGTGAAAGTGGGGACGTGACGATTGTGTATCGACGCAGCATGGAAGCCATGCCGGCTCGCCAGGAAGAAGTGGTGCATGCCCTGGAAGAAGGTGTAAAAATCAGACCGTATTTAATGCCACTTGAAGTTGTTTCCGATGAAGATGGGTATGTTAAAGCTATGATTTTCCAACCCACGCAAGTGATTGAAAACAACGGAACTAAAGAAGTTGTGGTTGACAAAGCGCAAGCACCTGTGGTGATCGAAACCGACATGGTGCTGATGGCCATTGGCACCCGTCCAAATAAATTATTGGAACATTATCATGATGTGATTAAAACGGATGCGCATGGCTGTATTGTTGTGGATGATACCATGCAAAGCACCATGGCAAATGTCTACGCTGGTGGTGATGCCGTGCTTGGTGCAGCAACAGTCATTATGGCTTTAGCGCATGGTCAAAAAGCAGCCTACCACATACTGGATGCCATCAATAATACGACAAATCTATGATATGATTAGAAAGTGAAAGAAGGTATACGTGAGTCATTTTGATATTAAACAATTGTTAGATGCCTGCCATGTGCATAAGCAGCATCGTCATGAACTAGAAACATTGTCCCTGCATAAAGTTAAGATTCAAAAACAATCAAAGACAATGATTTTTTATATTGATAATCCAAAGATGCTCAGTTTAAGTGCTTATCAAGAATTGAAACGCAAACTTAAACGGTATTTTCATCAAGATGTCGTTATCGAAATGACGCAACAGCATACCTTAAGTGATATTAAACAAGCATCCGCGTGGTTAAAGTATGTCTTGTCAACCTTTAGAATCTCTAAAGTGCCACTTTTAAAGATTGTGGAATCTGAAATTCAACTATTGGTGGAAGATGATGAATGGCATATGTATTTCAATGAGCAAAAACCAATGCTGGAAGCTAAGTTGAATGCCTTGGGTTTTACCCATTCAATTCGCTGTGTGCGGGTCGAAAAATCTAACGATGTGAAAGCGGTTCAATACCAACCGCAAGTGAAGCGACCGGCTAAAACAAGCACCACCTATACCAACAAACGTAACAGTGAACCGCCGCAAGCCATGGTTATTTCACAATTGGAAGAAGCCATGCAAAATGTGATCGTGAAAGGTTACATTGTCAATTTAGAGACAAAAAAAATAAATCGCACACAAATCATTCAGAGTTTTATTTTAACTGATTTAAAAGATGCGATCAGTGCTAAACGATTTCTGACGCTCAAACAAGCAGAAAAAGATGAGAACGCCTTGTTTGAAAATGCCTACGTGGCATGCGTTGGTAATGTTCAATTTGACCGCTTTAAACGTGAAATCGGTTTAGTGGTTCGCAGCGTTGATATCATTGAAGCAACGCCTTTAATGCATGATGATGCCCCTGAGAAGCGCATTGAGTTTCACGCGCATACTAAGATGAGTGAAATGGATGGTGTCAGTGATGTGAGTGAACTGATTGAGCAAGCTTTAGCCTACGGTCACAAGGCACTGGCCATCACTGATCATTTTAATGTGCAAGCTTTCCCGAAAGCTGAAACAAGTTTAAAACGGCTATCTAAAAAATACAATGTCGATGATTTCAAAATGATCTACGGCGTTGAAATGAACATGATTGAAGATCGGCCTTTGATTGTCACGCATCCAAACTTGACAAACCTTGACGATTTAGAATACATCATTTTTGATATTGAAACCACGGGTTTATCCGCTGATTTTGATTACATGATTGAATTTGGAGCAATTCGCGTTAAGCATCAACAAATCATTGATGAGTTTACGACCTTTATTAAACCACCAGTCGCGATTCCCGCTTTTATCACACAAAAAACAAACATCACTCAAACACATGTGGAAAATGCACCACAATTGCGCGATGTGATTGATCAAATTGAAGCTTTCATTCAAGATGGGGTCTTGGTGGCTCATAATGCAAAGTTTGATGTTGGCTTTTTAAATCAAGCCTTTGCACGGCACGGGAAACAACCAATCGTACAGCCCGTCATTGACACCTTAGAATTATCGAGAGTGTTGTTGGTGGAGCGTAAATCCTTTAAATTGGGGCGCGTCGCTCGTGCATTTTCGATTGCTTATGATGAAGAAGTCGCACACCGTGCCGATTATGATGTTGCGATCACAAATCAGGTGTTTCAACATTTGATGGCCTTAGCGAAAGCGCAAGATGTCACAACCTTATTTGAACTTTCTGAGTTAAATCATCCTGATAGTTTTAAAAACATGATGAAACATCATGTGCAAGTGCTTGCAAAAAATCAAAAAGGCCTTACCGACTTATTTCGACTTGTTAGCATCTCACACATGGATACCCTTGCTTTTTATAAGAAAGCAAACAACAAACGTGAAGAAGATGAGTTCATGGCGGAACCGCGCATTAAACGTTCAGCCTTGAAACAATACCGTGACAATTTACTGATTGGGGCCGGATGTTTCAACAGTGAGGTGTTTGAGGTTGCGGCTTTCAATCAACAATCGGATTTGGAACGCGTCATTCAATTTTATGATTATGTCGAGATTCAGCCCTTGGGTCATTATCAACCCTTGGTTGAACAAAACTTGATCTTAGATCAAGCACGGCTAAAAGCGATTGTCTTAAAGATTGTAGAATGTGCGCAAGCGCATAAGATTCCAGTCATTGCGACCGGTGATGTGCATTTTGTTTTTGAAAAAGATAAGATTTTCAGAGACATCATGATCTCCGCGCAAGGCATCGGTGGGGTGCGCCATCCGCTTTATTATTACGATGAATACAAACGGCTCACCACCGCCAGTCCCAACCAATACTTTATGAACACCGCGACAATGTTAAAAGAATTTAACTATCTAGGTGAATCATTGGCGCATGAGCTTGTCATTGAAAATCCCAAGCGCTTGGCGGCACAAATCGCACCGCTTACAATCATTAAAGAAGAACTCTTTACTCCGCAAATCGACCATGCCGATGATAATTTAAAAACCATCGTTTATGAACATGCCTATCAAAAATATGGAAACCCATTGCCACATTTTATTGAAGCACGCATTCACAAAGAATTGCATGCGATCACAACCAACGGCTTTGGTGTCATCTATTATATCGCGCATTTGCTGGTGAAGAAGAGCCTGGATGATGGATATCTGGTAGGCTCACGCGGCTCCGTGGGTTCCTCGCTGGTTGCACATCTTGCCAACATCACCGAAGTGAACCCCTTGCCACCGCATTATGTATGCCCACAATGCAAGGCGAGCGAATTTATTGACGATGGCAGTGTCGGCAGTGGCTTTGATTTGCCACCAAAACAATGTGTGACATGTCAGGTTGACCTTGATGTGGATGGGCAAGACATTCCTTTTGAAACCTTCTTAGGCTTTGATGGCGATAAAGTACCTGATATTGATTTGAACTTTTCGAATCAATACCAAGAATTTGCGCATGCCTACACAAAAGAACTGTTTGGAGAAGAGAACGTGTATCGTGCCGGTACCATTGGAACGATTGCGGAAAAAACAGCCTACGGCTACGCGAAAGGTTATGGGGAAGAAATGAAATTACCGGCTGACATCAAAGATGCACGTTGGTCTTGGTATGCCAGCGGCGTGACAGGAGTCAAACGCACAACCGGTCAACACCCCGGTGGAATCATCGTGATTCCCAATGACATGGAGATTTACGAATTCACACCCGTGCAATTTCCGGCAAATAATACGGATTCGCCCTGGAAAACAACGCACTTTGAGTTTGCGGACATTCATGATAACTTATTAAAGCTCGATTTATTGGGTCACCTTGATCCAAGCGCGATGAAGATGCTGCAAGAAATAACAGGCATTGATCCGACAACTATAAAAATGAACGACCCCAAGGTCATGAGTATTTTCTCCAGCATCAATGCTTTAAATGTCGATGCACGTTACACAAGTGAAACGACAGGCGCGATTGGCCTCCCTGAGTTTGGTACGAGCTTTGTGCGTGATATTCTCAAGATTACCCAACCCAAAAACTTTTCAGATTTAGTGCGTATTTCGGGCTTGTCGCACGGCACAAACATTTGGCTAAATAACGCTAAAGATTTAATTGAAAAACAACACTTAACCTTAAGCGATGTCATTGGTTGTCGTGATGACATCATGGTGTATTTGATTCATAAAGGGTTAAAACCAAAAGAAGCCTTTGATATTATGGAATCGGTACGCAGGGGTCGTGGTTTAACGGATGCCTGGGTCACCTTAATGAAACAACATGATATTGATGATTGGTACATTGATTCATGTCAAAAGATAGAATACATGTTCCCAAAGGCGCATGCGGTCGCCTATGTGATCATGGCGGTGCGCGTTGCCTGGTTTAAGGTTTATTATCCCTTGGCTTATTACAGCACCTTCTTTACCTTGCGAGCCAATGCTTTTGATGTGGATGTCATGTTGGGGGATGTCAGCAGTGTTATCAACAAACTCAGTGACATCAATCGGCGCTTGAATGATCCATCCGAAAAGTTTTTAGTCACAAATAAAGAACGCGAACTGTATAACACGTTGGAAGTTGTCTTGGAAATGAAGTTGCGTGGTTATCATTTTTCAAATATTGACCTGTATCGTTCGCAAGCGGTGGAATTCAAGGTTGATGAGCAAGAGCCAAACGCAATCTTGTTGCCGTTTGTGGTCTTGGATACCTTAGGAGCAAACGTTGCGAATTCGATTGTGGCAGCCCGTGACACTTCATTTTTATCCAAAGAAGACCTGGTGAATCGCACAGCCTTAAATTATAATCACATTAAAAAGCTTGACAGTTTAGGGGTGCTTGATGATTTACAGGAAGAAAACCAATGCAGTCTCTTTGATGATTCATTCTTTGGCTAAGGCGGCTCATAAGCCTCAAAATCGACGATGATGTGGCATTTCTAATGCTTGCGACGCATTTGATTTAGCCAAAAGAAAACATGGCATCTTATTAAGAAGTATCTGGTGTAAAAGTTGCAATTTGGATTCAAATAAGATATTATTAACTTAACTTAGGAGTGGCATCGCCACTCCTGTTAATTTGTTTGGAGGATAGCTTATGGATGTCAGTAAGCTCGAGACGATTTTAGAGCCAATTTTCAAACGGCACGATGTGGCCCTTTATAGTATGAAATGGATTACCCAAAGCAAAGAACGAGTGTTGGAAATTTTAATCTATAAAAAAGATGGGCCCACGGACTTAGACAGTTGTGTCAACGTCTCCTACGATGTGAGCGACCAACTTGATCAAATGGATGAACTTGATTTTAGTTACATGTTGGAAGTGAGTTCCGCAGGCGTGGAACGTGAAATTCAAACGGAAGCACAACTCAAGGAAGCCTTGTACCATCATGTGTTTGTGCAGGTGGAACATCCCATCAATGGGGCCCATACCTTTGAAGGCAAGCTCACAAAAATCACCGATACGGCCATCGAAATTGCCTATCGTGTCAAACATCGAGAACTTAAAGTAGAAATCAATAGGGACAACCTGCGCTTTATGCGTTTGGCTGCCAAAATATAAGAGGAATGATTATGAACGTTAAAGAATTATTTTTAGCAATATCACAGATTGAAAGTGAACGCAACATTTCAAAAGAAATCGTCATTTCAGCGTTGTCGGAAGCCTTGACCAAGGCCTATCGTAAACAAATTGAAATTCCCGATGCGCTTGTGAATGTTGATATCAATGAAGAAAGCGGCGATGTGAAATTGTATCAACAATATTTGATCGTTGATGCGGTTGAAGATGATGAAATTGAAATTTCATTAAAGGACGCCAAAAACATTGACCAAGCTTATGAACTTGGTGAATATTTTAATGTTGAACAAGACGTGGATAACCTCGGTCGCGCAGCGGCTTTGTTGGCTAAAAACGTCTTGAAACAAAAGATTCGCGAAGCTGAGAAAACAGCGATTTATGAAGAATACGCGGATAAACTTGATGAAATGATCATTGGACAAATTGAGTCCGTGGAAGAAAAGTTTGTGGTCGTCAACCTTGGTAAAAGTTTAGCGATGATGCCTAAAAGTGCACAAATGCCGAATGAACGTTACGTTGAGGGCCAAAAATTACGCATGGTTATCACGGAAGTTAATCGTGAGACAAAAGGTGCGCAAGTGCTGGTTTCACGTGCGGACCCCAAACTGGTACGCCGTTTATTTGAGCGTGAAGTACCAGAAATTTACGAAGGCGTCGTGGAAATTAAAGCGATTGCGCGTGAAGCAGGGGAGCGTACAAAAATTGCGGTCTATTCTAAAAATGAAGACATTGATCCAATTGGAGCCTGCATTGGCCCACGTGGAAGCCGGGTTCAAGTGGTGATTGAAGAACTACACGGTGAGAAGATTGATATTTTTCAGTGGAGTGAAAATGTTCCGGAACTTATCAAAAACGCTTTATCACCGGCGCAAATCTTGGGCGTTTATCCCGCTGAAGATGCAAAAGGGCTAATTGTCGTTGTTGATGATAGCCAATTATCACTTGCTATTGGTAAAAAAGGTAAGAACGCACGCTTAGCCGTTAAATTAACGGGATCTAAAATTGATATTAAATCAAAAACAGAATTGGATGAACAAGGCATTGATTGGGTGGGCTTGCATGAAGCCTATCAACAAGAACTTGCAGCTGCCTTTGAGATTGAAACGATTGAAGCCGTGACGGAGGACGAAGCAGAATTTGTTGTGGATGATATGGTTGATGCCGTTGAAATCACAGACGATGTTGACGTTTATGATGACGTTGATGAAGTACCAGAAGTTGAAACAAAGCCTGAAGTTGAGGCGGAAGCAGTTGCACCTGAAGTTGAAGCAGAAGTAGATGATGATGCAGAAGTTGATGAAGAACAAGAGATGCTGCGTCGAATTCGCAGAGAAATCAAGCCGCGTACGGGGTATGTGTCACGCTTTGAAAAATTAGCGGATGCTTCCTATACTGATAAAAAAGAAGAACA
>JAAZGU010000085.1 GCA_012511085.1 Erysipelothrix sp.
ATAACTTTCATACACATCTCCTGTTATTATTCTACTATTTTTTTAGATATGTTAAAATAATGAATATGAAGAACTCTCAACAACCGCTCGCCTTGCGCGTGCGTCCCACATCCTTGGATGGCTTGATTGGACAAGACCACCTGTTGTTGGAAGATGGTTTATTTAAACGTTTAACGGCTGAAAATAAATTGTTCTCCATGATTTTTTATGGACCTAGTGGTACGGGTAAAACCTCAGCCGCAATGATTTTGGTAAACACACTGCAGCGTCCCTATGGGTTTTTCAATGCCGCAACCAACAATAAAAAACAACTGGAACAACTGCTTAACTTTGCGAGCACATCCAACAATTATGTGCTCATCATGGATGAAGCGCATCGTTTAAACAAAGATAAACAAGACTTCCTCTTACCTTATGTTGAAGATGGCACCATCACGCTACTGGGTGCAACCACTGCTAATCCTTATTATGCCATAAATAACGCGATTCGTTCACGGGTCCATCTCGTGGAATTTAAACCCCTGCAGGACGCGGATGTCTTAAGGGTCTTAAAAAATGCCATCACACACCCGCACGGCCTTAACAAACAGTATCAAATTGACGAAGACGTTCTTAAGGAACTTGTTTTAAAAAGCAACGGCGATGTGCGCATTGCCCTTAATAATTTGGAAATGCTCACCACCCTTGCGACACAACAACACATTACCTTAAAACAACTCGACCACTTCACGTTTAATACCGCAGTGTCAACTTTTAAAGATGATGATGGTTTCTATGATCTCTTAAGCGCCTTTCAAAAATCCATCCGCGGTAGCGATGTGGATGCGGCCATCTACTACTTGGCAAAACTTATTCAATTGGGAGATTTGGAGATTATTATTCGCCGTTTGCTAGTGACGGCTTATGAAGACATTGGCCTGGCAAACCCAGCCGCAGTTGCACGCGCTGTGACCGCCACCGAAACGGCACTTAAAGTGGGCTTTCCAGAAGCAAAAATGCCACTGAGTGTTGCGGTGATTGAACTTGCCGCTTCTCCAAAATCTAAATCCGCCAACCTGGCCATCGATGCGGCTTTAGAACTGGTCAATCAAACCAGTGACATGATTCCTGATTATTTACGCTTAACGCCGGTTAATTTATCACTGAATGAAAAATATCCTTATGATCGACCGGATTTATGGCCTTATCTTGGGTATTTACCACAAGCCTTAAAAGGTAAGTATTTCTACTTGCCTACCACCCTTAGTCCTTATGAGAAGATTATTCATGATAATGTTACAAAAATAAGGAAAATCAAAAAATCATACAGCGTCGCTGATTTAAAAAAATAGGCAGAAAAAAACGAGGTTTCATTTCACCTCGTTTTTGAATTCTTGTTTTATGGAAGTGCAACAGCGTTGTTTGCAGCTTTCTCAAAGGCTCCCGTGTATCCTTCGATACTAATGGTCACCGACGTCTTGAGATCTTCACCGGATGGAACCGCTAAGTGGTCGTCATCCTTCTTTTCTGTTGGAATTGCTTTAACTTCAGCAACTGTCATACCAAGCATGTGTTTTTCAAGAGCATCCATTTGCTCATACCACTCTTTACCAATACCGATTTGAGACGATAACGCCTTCATACCGTAAGCTTCTTTGAGCTCTTTTTTAGTACCGATCGCCTCGGCTTTAACGATTGCACCTTCATCATCAAAGGTTCCTGTGTTTTGTGCTGTATCGATGTAAACATAAACAACTTTACCGTCTTTATCCAATCCAACACTTGCGTAAGTATCATTGACTTGAACTGATCCATTAGCTTCAGTTTCTGTATTAAATGGCTTTCCTTCCATGGATGTGACAGAACCTAAACCAATTTTAACAAGTCCTTCAACTTCCACAGCATTCTTAGCTGCCATTTCAACAACTTTTTGATAGCCATCAATGGAAATCGTTACGGATGTTTTAAGATCTTCACCGGTTGGAACCGCTAAGTGATCATCATCCTTCTTTTCCGTTGGAATTGCTTTAACTTCAGCAACTGTCATACCAAGCATGTGTTTTTCAAGAGCATCCATTTGCTCATACCACTCTTTACCAATACCGATTTGAGACGATAACGCCTTCATACCATAAGCTTCTTTGAGCTCTTTTTTAGTACCAATCGGCTCGGCTTTAACGATTGCACCTTCATCATCGAAAGTACCCATATTTTGTGCTGTGTCGATATTAACATAAACAATCTTATCGTCTTTATCTAAAACAACCGTCGCAAAATACGTGTTTGTTTGAATTGATCCGTTAGCTTCTGTCTCATTATTAAAGTCTTTAGCTTCCATTGTTGTGAAGCTTGCTGTACCAACTTTTAGCTTTTCTACTTCAGCTGGTTTTTTATTACAGCCTGTTAATAATAATGCACCAATCGCTAACAATGCGAATAATTTTTTCATAAATGTAAACTTCCTCCTTTACGCATGTGATTATATACCCCCTAAAAAGGGTTGTCAACACAAACTTGTTAAATATTTCACTTTCGTGACTCAAAAGCGATAATGTCTTATTGAACCAAAAGGGATTATGTCCCAAACTGGTATACTACTCCTTAATAGGAGGATTAAACACATTGAGAAAGGTTGAATTAAACTTGAAAGAAAATCA
>JAAZGU010000086.1 GCA_012511085.1 Erysipelothrix sp.
ACGAATAAAAAAAAGCACAACCGTAAGTTTGGTTATGCTTTTCTTGTGAATGTGACTGTGAATTGGTTTTGATCTTCGCCGACAATAATCAGATTATTTTCACTGTCTTCATTCTTTAAAATTGCTTTCGCTATTTCAGTTTCAATGTGCTTTTGGATGTAACGTTTGATGGGTCGTGCCCCAAACTGAGGATCTTGACCAACCCTTAAAATCGTGTGTTTGACAGCATCATCAACCTTCAGGTCGATATTTTGTCTTGCCAACCGTACCTTGAGCTCATCGACAAACTTGTCAACAATGAGTGCAAGTGTCGCTTCATTGAGCGGCTCAAAAATCACAATCTCATCAATCCGATTAATAAACTCAGGTTTGAAATGTCGATGCAGGGCTTGTTGATAAGCTTGCTCCTTGATGGCCGCATCCGTTTCAAACGCGTATTCAAAACCAATGTTGGATGTCATGATAATCAAGGTATTTTTAAAATCAACAACCACGCCTTTGGAATCGGTTAAATGACCTTCATCAAGCACTTGCAATAAGATTGAGAACACTTCCGGGTGCGCTTTTTCAATTTCATCCAATAATACGATTGAATAAGGATTCCGACGAATCGCTTCCGTAAGTTGGCCGCCTTGTTCATAACCAACGTAGCCCGGCGGCGCCCCAATCAAACGTGCAACGCTGTGTTTTTCCATATACTCACTCATATCAATCCGAACAATCTTGTGTTCATCATCAAACAGGTTCTGTGCCAATGATTTGGCGACTTCCGTCTTCCCAACCCCGGTCGGTCCTAAAAAGATAAAGGATCCGAGTGGTCGATTTTCATCTTGAATGTCAGCTTTAGAGCGTAAAATCGTATCACTGACCAAGCTGAGCGCATGATCTTGCCCCATCACCCGTTGCTTCAAGTTATCAAATAAATTCAAATACTTGGCTTTGGTTGATGAAAGCAAACGGTTCACTTCAATGTTGGTCCATTTTGCCACGATGCTCGCAATTAAATCTTCATCTACTTTTTCTTGAATCATTTTCAAACCATGGCTGTCACTTTGAGCTTCAATTTGTTTTTCGAGTGCCGGAATCGTTTCGTATTGCAGTTGCGCTGCTTTTTCATAAAGCATTTCATTTTGCGCATGCTCCAATTCAAGCTTTGCCATTTCCAATTTTTCTTTCGCTAATTTTGCTTGGTCAAGCTTTTGTTTTTCCATAGTCCATGTTTGATACAAGCTGTCTTTTTCAACCTTAAGTTTTGCTAATTCTTCACGCAAGTCACTCAAGCGCTCCAATGTCAGCTCATCGGTTTCTTTTTGAAGTGCTTTTTCTTCAATTTCAAGCTGCATGATGCGCCGCGTTAAGGTTTCCAGTACTTCCGGCATGCTTTCCATTTCCACCCGAATGCTGGCACACGCCTCATCAATTAAATCGATGGCTTTATCCGGTAAGAAACGATCGGTGATGTAACGTGCTGATAAATTAGCGGCCGCTACAATCGCTTCATCTAAAATCACAACTCCGTGATGGGATTCAAAACGATCTTTAAGACCCCTTAGAATTGAAATCGTGTCTTCAATGGTTGGTTCAAACACGTTAATGCGTTGAAAACGTCGTTCCAAAGCCGCATCTTTTTCAATGTGGAGTCGATATTCTTCAAAGGTTGTGGCGCCAATCGCCCGCAATTGTCCACGCGCCAACATTGGTTTTAATAAGTTAGCGGCATCCATGGCCCCTTCTGTTTTACCGGCCCCAATTAAATTATGCAGTTCATCAATGAATAAGATGATGTTGCCTTGTGCTTTTTCAACTTCATTCAACACTGCTTTTAATCGCTCTTCAAATTCACCGCGGTACTTGGCACCCGCAATCAAAGCCCCCATATCAAGTTCAATGAGTTGTTTATCTTGCAGGCTTAGTGGCACTTCTTTCTTCATGATGCGCCACGCTAGCCCTTCGACAATGGCGGTTTTCCCGACCCCAGGATCACCAATTAACACCGGGTTATTCTTTGTTTTACGTGATAAAATTTGAATGACACGTCGAATTTCTTCATCACGCCCAATAATGGGATCAATGAGCCCTTCTCTGACGAGCGCCACTAAATCACGTCCGTATTTTTTTAATGCTTCAATTTGGTTTTCTGCTTGTGGATCATTCATTGTAACACCCTTTCTTCTTTCTAATTCTTTCGCAATGCACTCATTTACATCAAGGGGCGCTTTTGTTTTTAAAACGTGTGCCAAGGCACTGTTGATTTGATAATTCGCTAAAAAGAGCGCACTGGTTGCTAAGTATTGATCATTCAGTTTCTGGGCAATTGCTTCCGCATGTGTAAAAAGCTGTTGCAAAATGGTAGATACTTGCGGCTGTTGGTCACTGGACACACGCACGTTCTGCGTAAGTTGTTCATCCACAATTTGCACCAACATCGCTTTATCCAAACCACATGCTTCTAAAAAGTAATTGAAATCATCATGATTCAATAAGGCTTTTAGAACATGAGCATCAATAATTTCAGGATGATGGCTGGTTGTGGCGATGCTGATTGCATCGTTCATGACGTGTACAACCGCTTCCGTCCATAAATTTGGATTCATAGAGCCTCCTTTTCTAGCACTTGTTATCATCAAGTGCTAAGTCATCGTGATATAAAAAGTAACACGTCGTGTTACTTAAAGTTCTTCTTAAATTTGTTAAACACGGAATCTTTAGTGGAAACATCCCTTAACTTTTCATAGAGCTGTCGCTCTTCTTTGCTGAGCCGCTTGCTGACTTCAATTTTAACTTCCACGTATTGGTCACCGACCGCATCGCTTCGCAGGTCTTTCACCCCTTTTGCCTTCAGACGAAATTGGGTGCCATGCTGTGTGCCGGCTGGAATTGTAAGTTCCACATCACCATGCACCGTCGGAACATCAACCTTCGTTCCTAAAGTTGCATCAACACTTGATATCGGAATTGAGATAAAGATGTTGCGGCCTTCACGCACAAAGTACTTGTGCGGATTGACAATAATTTCAATGAACAGATCTCCGTTTGGGCCGCCATTGCGTCCGCGCTCGCCTTTTTGCGGCACCCGTAACTGTTGACCGGATTGGATCCCGGCCGGAATTTTAACTTCCACATTGCTGCGTTTGCGATTGTAGCCTTTACCTCCGCAAGTGCTGCATTTGTTTTTAACTGTTTTCCCACTACCGTGACATTCTGGACAGGTGGTGGTGCTTTGGAACACACCAAAAGGTGTACGTTGTTGGCTGATGATGGTCCCTTTACCTTGACAGGTGGCACACACTTGAATATCGTCCTTGGACTGGGCACCACTGCCCATGCACACATCACAAACTTCATCGACATCTAAGGTGATGGTTTCAACTTTACCAAAGACTGCGTCCATAAAATTGACACGCATTTGCATAAAGCGATCTTGACCTTTGGCAGGACCGGTCGCTTGGTGGCGACTACTTCCAAAGCCACCACCAAAAAACGATCCGAAGATATCGCCTAAATCATCAAAACCACCGAAGCCTTGTTGGAAACCACCAAAGCCTCCGTTTTGATCAAAGGCCTGATGGCCAAATTGATCATATTGGGCACGTTTTTGAGGATCGGTCAACACATCGTAAGCTTCTTGTACTTCTTTAAAACGCACATCAGCGCCCGGCTCTTTGTTGACATCCGGATGATATTTTTTCGCTAACGTACGATATGCTTTTTTAATTTCATCGTTGGTTGCGTTTTTCGCCACACCCAAAGACTCGTAGTAATCTTTTTTGGTTGCCATACTTCCTCCATGCGTTTAATCGTTAATTCTTTTCGGTAAAGTCTGCATCCACGATGTTATCATCTTGAGGTCCATCGAAATCTGGAGCTTCCTCGGATGCTTGACTTTGTTGATACATTTGTTCACTCATGGCATGCGCCGCTTGTTCAAGTGCATCAAGTTTTGTTTTTAGTGTCTCCATGTCATCGTTGTCGAGCGCTTCTTGCATTTCATCACGCAAACGTTCAACTTCAGCTCGCTGTTCTGGAGATACATTTTCATTTTCATCTTCCAATGATTTATTGATTTGATGAATGAATTGTTCTGCATTATTCTTAAGTTCTGCTTCTTCTTTGCGTTTGATATCGGCTTCTTTGTTTTCTTCCGCTTCTTTAACCATGCGGTCAATCTCATCATCGCTTAAACCGGATGAATTGGTAATCGTAATTGATTGTTTCTTATTGGTGCCTTTATCCAAAGCGGAAACATGCACAATTCCATTGACATCAATGTCAAAATTGACTTCAATTTGCGGAACTCCACGTGGGGCTGGATTAATACCATCCAACTTAAACATACCTAATGTTTTGTTGTGTTGTGCCATGGG
>JAAZGU010000087.1 GCA_012511085.1 Erysipelothrix sp.
AAACCATGGTTTGGAGGGGGGAACCATGGAAGTTAAAATTCCTGATGCGTTTGTATCAAACCAGGATATTGACGATGATTTGATGGTTGAATATGAAGGTGAAATTATTAAAGTTGGTACTTTTGAATTTGACCATACAACCAATATAGTAACCTTGATTTTTGATGAAACCATCAAGAACAAAGATATCGAAGTCGGTTACTTTGGCTTTGAGATGAGTTTCAGCAGTGAATTCTTTGAAGATAATGTGCGTCAGAAAATTGAATTTGACGATGTTGTGGAAAAAGAATTTGATATCATTGCTGAGCCGGAAAAAATGCCAGCCTCTGCCATTAGCAAGATGGGTCAACCTGACTCTGAGATTAATCCATCAAGCATTGTGTGGACTGTTGATGTCTTTAATTTAGATCAAGACACACGTTCGGGTGAATTCACAGATATTTTACCTGAAGGGTTAGCGCTAGTTGCTGGTAGTGTTAAATTAATATCGCTCGATATCGGTATTAAAGGCGATATTACACCAGTCACTGGCGGCACGGTTGATGTTGCTGATGCAAGTTAAACCATTGTCGACAATGAATTTTCATTTGATATTGAAGACATCAAAGTTTATCAAGGTTATCGCATTGAGTTTGAAACCGAAATAACAAGTGAGAAGACTACGTTTACCAATGAAGCACAATTTAAATATGACGATGTTGAACACACCATCGATGCCGATGCTACGATTAGTGGTTTGAGCTACGGTGATGTTATTGAAAAAAGCGGTAAAAAAATCAATGATCATGAAATAGAATGGACCATTGATGTTAACCAAGCTCTTAATGAACTCAATAATGCGAGCGTGCAAGATATTATGCCGTCTGGCTTATCATTAATTGATGGCTCCGTTACCGTTAATAAATTAGTTTTAGAAAATAACGTCTGGGTTGTTAAAGACGCCCTGACGATTGCAAATCCAAGCGTTGCTGGCCAAACCGTTACCTTTGAATTAGGTGACATCGGTCGTGATGCAGTACGAATTGTTTATCGTACTTTAGTAAAATACGATGGTGATTACCAAGAAAACAACTCATTTACAAATGAAGCAACTTTGTTTGAAGATGATGTTGAACAAGGTGAAGCCTCAACAACAGTTGAGATTAAGCGTGATCCTATTTTAAGCAAATCTCAAAAATCTAATGTTTCTTATGATGATAAAACCATCACTTGGACAATTTTAGTCAATGAAGCAGGCCATCCACTAGGTGATGTGACCCTAAGGGATGTTATTCCTGAGGGGCTTAAATTTGTTGATGGTAGTATAACTATCGAAAAAATTAGTGGAGATGATGATACGGCTAACTTTGGTGATATTGATGTTGACAATCCAATTACAATTACGGGGATTGTTGGCACGAATACTTATAAGGTTACCTACATTACTGAAATCACAGATTTCGAAGCTGAGAGTTTTGTCAATAAAGCAGGACTATCGGGCACCGGTGTTGGTGAGGATGTTGAAGATACCGCTACCAGCAAACCTGCTCAAAATAGTGCTTCCAAGTCATTTGTAGGCATTGATTATGCCGCGAAGACGATCACATGGAAATTAACAGTTGATCCAATTCGAGAAGCGCTAAGCTCCCTAAAAATTACTGATACTTATCCAAACAAAGGGATGACCCTTGTTACGAATAGCTTTGTGGTAACCATTGGCGGTGTTGGAAAAACTATTGACACTGATTACACGGTTGGCTACACAGAAGGTTCTAGCGATTATAAAGATGGTTTTGTACTAGAATTTAAAGATGTTAGTTTACCTATCAATGCAAAGGTTGAAATTACATTTAAAACATCCTTTGATCCAAAAGATGGCATTGATCCAAACACAAGTACAAATCGTACTTATAATAATAAGGCGAGTTTTGAAGCAATCGGAGTAAAAGGTACTGAATTTGATGTTGACCGTAATGCAAGCACCAAGTTGAATGAAGCAGCATGGTTTAACGGTAAAAAATTAGGTCGCTTTATCCATGAAGTTGATGAAGATACCTATGACGCTGGTTGGGTTAGTGGTTACAAACGTCTCATTGAATGGGAATTATATACCAATTACTTAAACCAAGATTACTCCAATAAGGAAATGGTGATTGCTGATACCTTAGCATTCGCAGGTGAAATTCTTGAAGATTCAATTGAGCTGTATAAATATGAAATTAAAACTAATGGCTCAACAGCATTGCTAAATAAGATTGATGAAGATGATTATCCATATGTTATTAGTGTAACGGGTAATGAGTTTACCATTACCTTTGAAAAAGGTTATAATCTACCGGTTGCTGTGGTCTTTAAGAGCACGGTACCCAATGAATCCATCGCTAAGTATGAAAATAATGCAACCGTCACGATTGATGAAGGGGAAGCATTACCATATAAAGCGACCTTGGATTACAAAGATTATGATAAATTTATTGAAAAAGCAGAATTAGTAGAACGTCCGGCAGGAAACAACAATGTTCTCATTGATGATGAACTTGAGTGGAAATTAGTCCTCAATAAGAGTTTGTCCGTGATTGATGGTGCAGAAGTTGTTGATGAGATGAGTAAAGGACTTGTTCTGATTGAAGATAGTATTCGTGTGACTTATAAACAAGGTGACACAAACGTTGACTTTGATGAAGGTGATTACACCATTACCGTTGAAGATAATGAAATTGATGGTAGCATTGGTGCTAAATTAAAAATAGTATTCAATGTAGAAATTGATAGCATTGTTGAAATTGTTTATTCCACAATTGTGGTGGTTGATCAAGGATCTATCAATAACACAGCCGGTGTTTCAGGCGATGTCTTAGGTGAAGAGGAAGTAGTGGTGACTGAGGAACTAACGGCTCGTAAATCATCCTTCTCAGGTGGAACATCCAGTGCATTACGCGCATCCATTGTTATTAATAAAATTGATGCAGATACAGAAGTCAGCATGGATGCTGAGTTTGAACTCTTCTATCTTGTGAATGGTGTTGAAAAGTTAGTTGAACGTTTTGAGACAGAAAACGGCACGTATGAGTTTGAAAATCTTACGTATCGTACTTACTACTTACGTGAAGTAGATGCACCAACTGGTTATGTTGTGTTGGCGGAACCTATTGAAATTGACGTTGATAGTGAAACGGTCGTCAACAGACAAGTCGAAGTTACGGTCTTTAACCAAGAAACCTTAATTCTTGATAAAGAAGGTGCTTTGGAAGAAGATAAAGAGTACTTCACTCGGGTTGGTGACCTCATTGATTACACCATCACAGTAACCAATAAAGGTGAAGAGACCATCCGTGACATTGAAATTATTGATGCGATGTTGGTTGACTTTGTGGATGGCTCCATTAAGATTACTGTTTATCAAGACGATGGCACTGTTAAAGAAACCGATGTTAAAAACGGTGAGATTACTTTAGAAGCTGGCGATTATGCCCAATTAGTTGGTCAGTACGCAGTGACGCAAGCTGACATTGATGAAGGTTTAGTTGAAAATAAAGCCTACGCCGAAGGTACTTACCGTGAAGATGACAAGATTAAAACAGAAGAAGATGAGGATGAAAAAGAAGGCGAACGCCAGCCTGCCATTCAACTTAAAAAGTTAATCGTTGATGGTGGTCAATTCGAAAATGTTGGCGATGTTGTTCATTATGAATTCATTGCAACCAACATTGGAAACGTTGCCTTGTACAAGGTTGAAATTGAGGATGATTTAGTTTCCAATTTAACCTATGTCTCCATCAACGGTGTCGCAATCAGCGATCCAAACAACATTGTGCTTGAAGTTGGGGATGTGCTCTTAGCGCGTGCATCCTACACTATCACTCAAGCTGACATTGAAGCTGGCAAAGTGCTGAATCATGCACGTGTCACTGGTGAAGATGACGAAGGTGAAAAAGTCGATGATGAAGATGATGCTGACATTGATGGCAAACAAGTCTATGATTTAGAATTTGAAAAGACAAATACGATTACCACAAGTACGCAAGAAGCACTCACAAACTTTGGTGCGGTTGGTGATGAAATCCATTATGTTTTAACAGCGATTAATACTGGAAACATGATTGCTCACAATGTCGTGATTGATGATGCAATGATGAGTGATCTCATCAACATCGTTTACACCCATTACAACAAATCAAACGTTGTAATCGCAACTTATGATGCCACAAGCATCGTGCCACTTGTCTTGGATCCCCTTGATAAACTTGTTATGGAAGCAACGTATGTCATTACGGAGAAAGACTTGGAAGCTGGAAAAGTACTCAACGCTGCGTCTGTGGAATACACGGATGAAGAAGGGGAAGAGTTAGGTGATGAAGATGATTACACCGATTCATTTGGCTTAAGTAAGCTTGTCCTGCTAAAAGTGGATGCAAAAGATGTTAAGAAAGTATTAGCAGGGGCAGAATTTGTTCTAACCAATACAAAAACCAAGCAAACCTGGACCCTCACGACCGATGAAGATGGTCTAGGTGCCATTGAAGCCTTAGAATTTGGAGTGTATACCTTAGAAGAAAGCAAAGCTCCTGAAGGTTATTCACTGCCGGATGTTGTCATTGAGATTGTCATTGACGAAGATGAAAACGGTGTGATTCAAATCACTGTTGAAAACATCCTTGAAATCCCAGAAATGGGTGACACGAGTTATCATTTGGCAGCCTTTAGCTTGTTGCTTCTAGGTTTGATGTTAATCATCATGTCCAAGGAGAAAAAGGCAAAATAAAATGCATGAGCCAGTCTGTTTTAATCAGGCTGGCTTTTTTGTTTTCAAATATGGGATAAAATGTGAAGTTTGTGAAATACATCAAATTTTATTGAGCTTGTTTGATAAGTTTGTTATAATGCAAAAGAATTGTTTATTTGCCAGGGGGTGACATTTACCTATTGGTATCATTATGAAACTACTTACGAAATTTAGTAAATCGATGATTTTAGCAACATTTTCATCAGTGATGAAAGCAGTGATGAAACTCCGCAAACCGGTGTTTGGAACATCCGTTGCAACCCTTGTATTAGCAATCAGTTCTGTCTCAGTGATGAACATGACTGCTCCAAAACCATTGACTGGTTATCAAGTGACCGTTGATGGTCAAGTCTGGGGAATTTTTGAAGACGAGAAGATGGTTGAGCAAACCTTCTGTGCCTATAAAGAACGATTTTTAAAGAATGTTGAAGCTGACGACATTGTTTTGAATGTCGAGTTTGATGCGAAAATTGAAATCGAAGAAGTAGTCACACCCACCAACGTTTATAATTCATTGGAAGTTATTTTCGATCAATTGCATCGTAAAAAAGACCAAGCGGTCTATTACACGGTGCAACCCGGAGATAGCATTTGGGCGATTGCAGCACGTGAGAACGTCCCGATCGCAACCATCATGACCTACAATCCGGAATTGGATGTTGAGAAAATTTGGCCCAACGATGAGATTATGATTGAATCGGAAGTGCCATTCATTGATGTTGTCGTGACTTTGGAAACGGTTGAAATTGAAGAAGTTGCCTACGAGACCGAGTTCATCAAAGACAATTCCTTATTTAGAAATCAACGAGTCGTGGTGAAGCCAGGTGTTGAAGGTGAAAAAGAAGTAACTTACAACATCACATATCGCAACGGTTATCCTGATGATGTTGAAATTATTCAAGAAGTTCCTTTGAAAGAACCAGTCACCAGTGTCGTGCGTATCGGAACGATGGCGACCCTCCGCCGCTTAGGTGGCAACAACTTTGGGGTTGTGGTAGGTCGTTTAAGCAGTGGCTTTGGTAATCGTCGCGATCCATTCACTAAAAGAATCACTTTCCATAATGGTATCGATATATCAGCACCGCGTGGCACGCCAATTAAGGCCTACACCGACGGTAAAGTGGTGAAGGCAGGTTGGGATGGCATGGGTGGTAATATGGTCGTCATCGACCATGGCAACGGTCTCCGGACTGAATACGCTCACATGTCAAGCATTGGGGTCCGTGTTGGGCAGTATGTCAGCATTGGACAAACCATTGGCCGTGTGGGTGCAACCGGTTATGCGACCGGCAATCATTTGCACTTCTCGGTGCGTGTCAATGGGAAATATGTGAATCCCTTTAATTATATCTAAAAAAAGAATCTCCCTTAGGGGAGATTTTTTATGTCTGTTTCATCTTTTAATACACTTTGAATCACAAGGCAACCCGGGCCACCGTGACTAATCATGGAAGGGGCCAGCATGAAGGATTCAACTTCAATCTGTTGCCATCGCTGTTGGATGAGCTGTTTCGCAAGTTGCACCGCATCCGGGTTATCGGCATGCAGCACATAGAGCTTGTGCTTGAAATCCACACCGCGTTTAATCAAATCATCAAGAATTGTTTTAATCGCAGAAGGCCAAGTGCGGGAGATGGAAAACCGATCGATGCGGCGGCGGTCTGCCGTTTGTGTTAAGACCGGTTTGAGTTTTAAGAAACCCCCAATGATGGCCGCTGCTTTTGTTAAACGCCCCGAGCGCAATAGAAAATTGAAATCCGTAGGAATCACATAAGAATTTGAATTGGCAATGCTTTGTTTAAGGCGTGCCACAATTTCATCTTTGGTAAGCTGCATGGCTTTCAAGCGGTGAGCTAGGAGCGTCAAATAATGATTGACACCCGCTACAGAGCGTGAATGCAGGACACTTAAATTGCTGGCGTGTGTTTCAGCTTTGGCAGCCAAGGCGACATCGTAAGCACTGCTTAAACCCGCTCCCGTTGTGATGTGGATGGCGGGTTCATCCTGGAGTTGGTTGTAACATTCCAAGATGTCACCAATTGCAGGTTGGGAAGTGGTGGGGTGAGTGTTTTTGACAAGCTCGATAAACGCTAAGCTATCAATGTCCATGTAATCCTTATAAAGCTTCTCATTGACGATGATTTGATTGGGTATCAAACAAATATCTAAGCGTTGTGCATCGTCCATACTAACATGGCATGTGGTGTCTGAAATGATTTTCATGCGTGTTAGCTCCTTTCATTATTTTTTCTTTCTTAATAAAGATAAACCGCCAAAGCCACCAATGATTGCGATATAAAAACCAACTTCATAACCAAAGCCGGTGTTGTTGATCGCAAAGATTGTGTATTTGGGGTTAAAAATTTTTAAAATAAGGGCTAGTGGTGCTAGCCAACCGTGCCAAATACCCACAAAAAAACCAGCAGGGCGTTGACCCAGGTGCGGGTAGCTATGCGCCATGCAACCGCTTAATATGAGCATCAAAAGTAACATTAACCATGCGTGTTTTTTCATCCGTAGCTCCTTGTCTTAATAGCCTTGATAGCCATCGATGGCATTTGCCAGCGTATTTAAAAAGCCACGTTCACCAAAAGTGTTAATTTTGAAGAACATCGCTTGGCTACCCCCGGAAGCTATCGCGCTACAGAATAATGATTGACCTTGCCCCACAATTGTGACGTTAAGACTCACACGGTTTTGACCAAGGTAACTGTATCGCTCGTACACCCGGACCGCAATTTTTAAATCACCTTGACGGAAATCACTGCCATCCTCAAAGGTTGCGGAAATGCTTTTGGATAGGATTGTGTTGTGCACATGGTTGAGAAAACGATCGAAATCACCGCTTAAATACTTTTCAAATTTTGCCACGTGAACCCTCCTTGATGCTTTCATTATATCAAATTAATCCCTGGTTTAGATAGGTTTTATGCAGGGATTGTGGTATAATCCTGTCAATGAAAAACAAACATCTTTATTTTATGGTAGCGGCTGCCGTTTTTTGGAGTTTTGGCGGTGTCTTAGCAAAAGCAATTCCCTTTGG
>JAAZGU010000088.1 GCA_012511085.1 Erysipelothrix sp.
GTACACGCCCGCATTGTTGCCGGTTTGCACATCAATGGCGGTATCACCCACAAAAACGACACTATCATGGGAAACTCCCAATTTTTCACATGCCAAGAAGATTCCTTCTGGATGTGGTTTATGTTGATTGACATCATCCAAACCAATGATGACATCAAAGTAAGGTTCCATATCATAAAAATCCATACCAAATATAATTACGTCGCGCATTTTACTTGATACAACTCCCAGTTTATAACCGTCTTCTTTAAGTTGTTTTAATGTTTCCATGACACCTTTTAAAGGTTTCGCATGATCATAATGCAGTTGGTTGCTGATCTCGCGATATTCCGCAATCAGATCATCGATGCGATGCGCTTCAAAATAGCGACCAAAAGACTCCGTTAACGGCGGTCCCACAAATTCATTGGCGGTCATGTCATCAATTTCAACTTCCGGACGGTATTTTTTAATCACCTGAATCATACCTTGTTTCACAATCGGTTCAGTATCCAATAAGGTCCCATCAAAGTCAAAAATAATCACTGGTTTTTCTGACTTGGTGAATTTTCTAAAAACACCCAGTGTTCCTAAGACACCAATAATAATAAAGATAATGGATACCAGTTGTGCCGAGCGGAAATTAAAAAACATTAAACTGTCTGTGCGCAAGCCTTCCACAAAGAATCGCGTCACACCATACCACATCAGATAAGCATACACCATGTCCCCACGTTTTGTTTTAGTAAACTTTTGGTAAACAAAGGTGATTAAGAAAAATCCAACGATGTTTAAAATGGATTCATATAAAAATGTCGGAACTCGATAGGCGTTGTTAATGAACATGTGGTCGCGAATAAACGCAGGCCAACCATCGTAAAACGAAGCATCCACAATGTTGCCGTAGGCTTCTTGGTTCGCAAAGTTACCCCACCGGCCGATGCTCTGCGCTATTAAAATCGAGGGCACAATCGCATCCGCAAGCCGCATAAAGTTAATGTTTCGACGTTTTAAATACCAATAAGCATAGCCAAAACCAAACAAGAGACCGCCCTGGATTGCCAGGCCACCCTCCCAGGTCATCAAAATCTTCAAGGGATTCGCCAAATAATACGCCAAATCATAAAAGGCGACAAACCACAAGCGTGATCCAATCACACCAAAAAACAGGGCACCGATGAATAAATTATCACCAAGTTCACTATCATAACCAAGTTTCTTAAAATTTCTTAAGACGACCATGTAGGCAAGGAAAGCCCCCGCCAAGATCAAGATGGCATACCATTGAATAGACAATGGCCCCAGCCTTAAAAATGTTCGTTTATCTTCAAAAAATACCATATGTTTTATGACTCCTTAGTTTGCGCAAGGATGTAGTTATAGACACGTTCATCAAATTCAGCACCAGCATCAATACCACGTTCCTTTAAATTAAAGTCAGTAACTGCCGCTTCAATTAATACCGCGAGATTACGACCCTCTTTAACGGGAAACACGAGTTGCGGTATTTCAATATCAAGCACGTTCATGAACGATGTTTCATCCATACCAACGCGTTTGTATGCTTTACCATCTTGCCATTTTTCTAAATACACAACAAAGTCAATGCGTGCTTCATCAAGCATTGAACTGGCACCAAACATGCGCATGACATCTATGATACCAATCCCACGCAATTCCAACAAGCCTTTTAATAAATGCGGTGCAAACCCAATGATGTCATTATGGACGCGCTTGACATCAACGCGATCATCGGATATCAGCACATGCCCTTTACGGATGAGCTCTAAACCCACTTCACTTTTACCCATGCCGCTATCACCTGTAATCAGGACACCCTTACCAAACACACTGATTAACACACCGTGCAGGGTATCCGTTTCCGCA
>JAAZGU010000001.1 GCA_012511085.1 Erysipelothrix sp.
ATGTGCAAGTGGTTGGTTTTACCCATTATCAAGTGGCACAACCCACTACCTTAGGAAAACGTTTAACCATGTATGTTCAAGATTTAATGAGCGATGTCCATCAACTTCAAGACTGGTTTGAAACGCTCACCTTGCGGGGTGTCAAAGGCACAACCGGCACTGCCGCTAGCTTTTTGGATATCTTTGAACAGGATCAAGCAAAAGTCTTTGAACTGGATAACTTGCTGGCGCAAGCGCTTGGCATCCAGCATACCTATGCGATTACCGGTCAAACCTACCCACGTAAACGTGATAACTTCACGCTCTTTGTCTTAAGTGAAATCGCCATGAGTGCGCATAAATTGGCAGTTGACTTTCGCTTGATGCAACATGACCAACTGGTCTTTGAACCATTTCGTCAACATCAAGTGGGCTCCTCGGCCATGCCCTACAAACGCAACCCCATCTTAAGTGAAAAAATCAGTGGCTTAGCGCGTAAAGTCATGGTTGATGCCTTAAATGGTCCCTTGACCGCTGCCAACCAATGGTTGGAACGCTCCTTGGATGATTCCAGTAACCGCCGTTTGGTTTTAAGTGAAGCTTTTTTAATCGTGGATGAAATCCTTACGTCACTTTTAACTTTGGTGGATGGCTTTGATGTCAATTATCAACAGATTGAAAAACAACTTCACGATAATTTACCACTGGTCATTAGCGAACCTTTGCTCATGGCCATCAGTAAAAAAGGCCATGATCGCCAAGTGTGGCATGAAGAAATTCGCACAGCCTTTTTGAAAACACTGGAACAAGATGGTAGTGATATCATCAGTCATTTGCGTGCGATTGAAAACTTCCCACTGAGTGAAGCAGAACTCAAAGATATCACTGATATTAAAAATTTAAGTGGGCTTGCCCATGAACAAACTCGACGTTATATTAAGCAGATTAAAACACAACTTAAGGAGATAAAAAATGATTAAAGCGATTGTTGGTGCCAATTGGGGCGATGAAGGCAAAGGCAAAATAACCGATGTGTTTGCCCAGGAAGCGGACGTTGTCGTGCGTTTTCAAGGCGGCAACAACGCCGGTCATACCATCATTAATGAATATGGAAAGTTTGCACTCCACATTATTCCCTCTGGAATTTTTAATGAGCATACCACCAACGTGATTGGAAATGGAGTTGCGCTTAATATCCCAGCCTTAATTGAAGAAATCGAGCTAGTAAAAGCCCGTTATGATAAACCCTTTCAACTGCTTGTTTCCGATCGCGCTCAGATTGTCATGAGTTATCATGTACGTTTTGATGAATTAGAGGAACAACGTTTATCCAAACATGCCTTTGGTTCCACCAAATCTGGCATTGCCCCCTTTTATGGTGATAAGTTTGCCAAGCTGGGTTTTCAAGTAGCAGAACTTTTTGATTTAGAACATTGCTGTCAAAAAGTTGACCGCTTGTTGGACATAAAAAACACAATGCTGGTGCATCTTTACAAGCAAGAGCCACTCACAAAGAAAGCCATCATGGATGAGCTACAAGCGCATCGTGATATGATTGCCCCTTATGTTGGGGATGTGATTGCTTTTCTAAAACAAGCTCACAAAGATCAAAAAACCATTCTGCTTGAAGGCCAACTTGGAGCCTTACGTGACCCTGACTTTGGTATTTATCCTTATTCAACCTCATCCAACACGATTGCCCCTTATGCCAGCGTAGGCGCGGGCTTACCGGTTGCCATTGATGAGGTATGGGCAGTGACCAAAGCCTACTCTTCCGCCGTTGGTGCTGGACCTTTTGTTGCTGAACTTTTTGATGAAGAAGCTCACGAGCTCAGAGAGCGTGGTGGTGATGCGGGAGAATACGGTGCGAAAACCGGGCGTCCCCGACGTGTTGGTTACTTTGATTGCGTCGCAACCCGCTACGGTGTCGCTGTCAGTGGCGCTACCCATGTCGTGATGACCAACCTTGATGTATTATCCTTCTTAAAAGAAATACCCATCATTGTGGGTTATGATACCCCTAACTTCCACCAGGATCGCTTTCCAAACATCACACGCATCCAACATTCCAAACCGATTTATAATACGCTACCAGGCTGGGAAGTTGATATCACAGAAATCACTGACTACGATGATTTGCCCAAAAATGCCAAGGCCTACGTTGATTTTATTGAACAACAAATTCAAGTTCCGATTCATTGGGTCAGCAATGGTCCCCATCGCCGTCAGATTCTAAAACGCATTAAATAAACAAAGATAAACAGGGAGAGCCTTGATTTCAAATCAAAGTTCTCCCTTTTGTTTTGATACATAACTTAAGATATCAATCAAACATCTTTTTAATTCAATTTATAAATCGCCTTTTAAAACCATCGGCACATTTTTACGTTCAAATAAATGCAGCATCACATACACCACAAGGTTATCAACGATGAGCGTACCAACCAAAAGACCAAACCAAGTCAAGGGATTAAAAGTTGAAGTTGCGATTAGCAAGTAAGCAACCAGAGCCATGGCTAGACCGCTAACCACGTTATTTACCATGTACACGAATTGATAACGTTTGAAATAACTGTAGCCATTCATGTAGTAGACAACCAATTCACTAGCAAATGAAGACAAGTAAATGCCGGTTGTTGCGACGATGAAAATGATAAGTAACGCAACAAATATCATGGTAAACTGCAACGTAATGCTCATGGATTTGCTTTGTTCACCATGAATTCGTTGAAAGCCGCTTTCAACCATCTGCACGGCAAACGTTGTTTGATACTTACTTTCCAATTCATTGATCATCTGCTTAAGGGTACCTTCTTGACCATATTCAACGAGCCTACCCTCAAAGCGATACGATTTTGAAATGGCATCCCCATCGATAATTAGAATTGGATTTTTCAAGACACCCATGTTTGGTTTTAAACCAAGACTTGTTTCAAAATGAGGAACAAAGACTAATTCTTGTTGATAGAATATAATGTCGTTTGGGCTTCGTGAAGCAATGAAATCGTAAATACTAGCATCTGTTTTATATTTTTGCGGCAAGACAAACACAACATCATTTGTTGTTTGAAACTCTAACCCTGCATAATCCTTTAGAAATCGATGGTTAACGATCAAATATGGAAGCTTCGGCATCATCAAATCATTGGATGTTGTGAAATAGGGATTTTGTATTAATTCATGCAGCTCTAGATCTTCATTGTAATTATCTAAATAGTCAAAAAAATCGACAAAACCAATTTTGTCTTCAACCACCCACTGTGCAATGTCATCAACCATGTTGATGCGCTGCTCTGCAACATTGTGACTCAAACCTGCATAGTTTATTGAGATTCCATCCCGTAATTTGGGATTCTGTTTAAAGACGGAAAGATAAGGCTGCCTTTGAGCCATAACACCCAATTCTTGCAAGATCGGGATGCATAAAGTAAGGATGAGGCCAAACTTTAAAATCGACATACCAGCATAGACAATACGAACTTGTTGTTTTTCTTTCAATATCTGAGAACTAAAACGAAATTTCAACCATGCATAGGTTAAAATCACGCTTAAAACCATTAAGATGAGATACAAAAGCACGAATGGCAATAATTTAAAAAGGTATTTAAAATACAAGGCACCATGTGACGTGGAAATGATGGTTGAAGTTAATATAATTATCGCAGTGAACAAAGTCCCCGAAATTAAAATATAGGGTATAAAATATTTTGTAATAATCCGTTGGTACTTAGCATTAAAATTCTATTAGAATTTAAACTTGTAATAAAGTTTATCATATGTACTCCCTATTTAATCCAATTTACTAACAGTATATCAGAAAATCAGTAAAAAAAAGTTGATTTATAACAACTCGATTAGTATTAAAATCAAATATGGAGCATCTTTTTCATATGACTATTTGTCAAATTAAGTGCAACACCTCTTCCTCAAATAAGATTTCCTTGGGGGTATAAAAATTTATACATTTTCGTGGTCTTGTATTAATTCTATTGATTTTATTATCTAAGTCTGAAGTTGTTACGACAGACAGGTCCATACCTTTTGGATAGTATTCTCTTAATAATCCATTGG
>JAAZGU010000089.1 GCA_012511085.1 Erysipelothrix sp.
ATTGTCAAAGGAGGAAATATTAATGACAGTTAAAGTAGCTATTAACGGATTTGGCCGTATCGGTCGTCTAGCGTTCCGTCAGATGTTTGGAACCAAAGAATTTGATATTGTTGCAATTAACGATTTGACAGATTCCAAGACATTAGCTCATTTATTAAAGTACGATTCTGCACAAGGACCTTATCATAAAGATGTTAAAGCATCCGATAATGGTATTGTTGTAGATGGCAAGGAAACCAAAGTTTATTCTGAGATGGATCCAGCCAATTTACCATGGAAAGAGCTTGGTGTTGATGTTGTTTTAGAATGCACAGGGTTCTTTACCAGTGATGAAAAATCGCAGGCTCACATTGATGCCGGTGCCCGCAAAGTTATCATTTCAGCACCTGCTTCAGGTGATGTAAAAACAGTTGTATTTAATGTTAACCATGACATTTTAGATGGTTCAGAAACCATTATCTCAGCAGCGAGTTGTACAACCAACTGCTTAGCACCAATGGCTAAAACTTTACATGACAACTTTAAGATTTTAACAGGTCAAATGACAACCATTCATGCGTATACCAATGACCAAAACACATTGGATTCACCGCATAAGAAAGACTTAAGAAGAGCACGTGCAGCAGCTGAAAACATTATTCCTAATACCACAGGTGCTGCCAAAGCGATTGGTTTAGTTATTCCTGAGCTTAATGGGCTCTTAGATGGTGGTGCACAACGTGTACCAGTCATCACAGGTTCATTAACAGAAGTTGTTGCAGTTATTGAAAAAGAAGCAACCGCTGATGATGTGAATGCAGCCATGAAAGCGGCAGCTGATGAGTCTTACGGTTACACCGAAGATCCAATCGTATCAACTGATATTATTGGTACAGAATACGGTTCACTCTTTGATGCGACACAAACGAAAGTTACGCATATCAATGGTATTACACTAGCGAAAGTTGCTTCATGGTATGACAATGAGTCATCCTATGTTGCCCAGTTAGTTAGAACTGCTAAATACGTAGCATCACAATTTTAATCAAAGGACCTGCGGGTCCTTTTTTTTGTGCCTATTAGTTTGCTTATTGTCTTAGCTTACCTTATAATTACATTCGATTTAATCCATTCATCATGATGATTTTAGTTGTGGTAAAATAAACATAGAAAAAGGAGGCGGCCATGAAACTATATAACTCATACACCCAAACATTAGAAACATTCACACCCATTAAAGCAAACGAAGTGAGTATGTACGTTTGTGGACCGACCGTTTACAATCATGCTCACATCGGTAATGCACGACCTTTGGTTGTGTTTGATACCTTGCGGCGTGTGTTTGAAGCGCTTGATTATAAAGTCAAGTATGTATCAAACTACACGGATGTTGATGATCGTATCATCCAGCAAGCACTTGAACAAAATGTAAGTGAGCTTGACGTCGCATCGTATTACATCAAAGAATATGAAAAAGTAATTGCGGACCTGAACTGTGAGTTACCAACTGAGATTGTCAAGGTAACAGAAACCATGGATGAAATCATTGATTTTATCCAACAGCTGTTAGCGGCTGACAAAGCGTATCAGACTGATAAAGATGTGTATTTTAAAATTGATGAAATTGAAAATTACGGTGCCTTATCCAAACAAAACCTTGAGGATTTAGTGGTAGGAGCGCGCGTTGAAGCGAACCTTGAGAAAATTAATCCCTTGGACTTCACACTTTGGAAGCAAACCGATCAAGGAATTGCCTGGGATAGTCCTTTTGGCCGTGGTCGACCCGGCTGGCACACGGAGTGTGTTGTGATGATTCAAGAAAAATTCAATCATCAACGCATCGATATTCATGGTGGCGGTATGGACTTGAAGTTTCCACACCATGAAAATGAAATTGCGCAGTGCGAAGCCTTGCATGATCACAACATTGCGAACTATTGGGTTCATAATGGTATGTTGAACATCGATGGCGAGAAGATGAGCAAATCTTTAGGTAATGTGGTGTGGGCTAAAGACTTCATCGAGGAACTTGGTGGGGATGTGGTGCGGTGGTTGCTTTTGTCAACCCATTATCGGGCACCATTAAATATTTCTCAGGAAACCATTACGCAAGCACAAAGTGAAATTCACCGAATTAAAACAGCACTTAAAGCAGCGCAACTGCATTTGCAGCTTGGCCAAATTGAAGCGAGCGAAACCATTGATCAAGTGATGCTGGATGCGTTTTTAAAGGCAATGAGTGATGATTTGAATACTCAAAATGGCTTTAAGGTCTTGTTTGTTACTGTGAAAGCCCTCAACCAAAGTTTGCGTCATCAAAAAGACGATTATGAATTAATCCAAAAACAAACCAACGCCCTCACAAAAATGTTGAATGTGCTCGGTATTAAATACGATATTTTGACATTAAGTGATGCTGATCGAGCATTGTTTGATGCCTGGCAAACAGCAAAAGCTGAAAAACAATTTGACCGTGCTGATCAATACCGACAGCAGTTGATAGATAAGGGGTTCTTCTAGTGAATGGTTCAAATTTAGCATTCATTGGGGATGCGGTCTTAGCGCTTGTGGTGAAAGAACATTTAATCAATGAAGGATATACCAAAAGCAAAGAACTGCAACAATTAAGTGAACAATATTTAAGCGCCAATGCACAAGCGGGGTTTGCGAAATATTTATTAGAAATTGATTATTTCAATGCAGAAGAACACGCTATCTTTTTGAAAGGGCGTAATCATAAATCCGCAACCATTCCAAAAAACAGCGATGTGGTATCGTATCGTTTGGCCAGTGGCTTGGAAGCTGTTTTTGGTTATTATCATTTAAATACAAAAGTGTTAGAACTTAATCGAATTTGGGAGACATACAAGAAGTTTGTTAGGGAAAACTATGAAACAATATCTATACGGTAAACAACCAATCTTGATGCGTATCAAACAAAAGCAACGGATTGAACATTTGTACATTCAAGAAGGTGTCAAAGCCATGCTTGATGTGGCAAGACAACATCGCATCAACTACACCATCGTCTCCAAAAAACAACTTGATCAAATGAGTGATTTTCAAAACCATCAAGGTGTCATTGGTGAGATTAAACCGTATGCAACGGTTTCTCTGGATGTCTTGCTG
>JAAZGU010000090.1 GCA_012511085.1 Erysipelothrix sp.
AATTTAATGGGTGATATTTATGAAGTTGAACCATCGATTCGGATTGAACGCATTCAGAAGTATGCCCAGCAATTTGGCATGAGCGATGCACTTAACGATAAAATTTTATCTTACTCCCATGGCATGCGCCAAAAAATTGTCTTGATGGGTGCCATTTTGCATCAACCAAGCATTTGGATTTTGGATGAACCCTTAACTGGCCTTGATCCACAATCTTCATTTGAACTCAAAGAAATGATGCGTGACCATGTCCGCAACAACAAAACCGTCTTTTTTTCAACGCATGTTTTAGAAGTAGCTGAAAAGCTATGTGATTATGTCATCATTATTAATTTCGGAAAAGTTCTTTATGAAGGCACACTCCAAGACTTGAAAGATCGCTACCCTGATCAATCACTGGAAGCTATCTTTTTAGAGGTTACCCAAAGTGAATAAGTACATCCCCCTTACCAAAGCGCTCTTTAAAAATGCCTTATCCTTCGTGGACCAAGGCAAAGCCAAAAAGTCAAAAAATTACTTAGCGATTGGGCTTGTGATCTTTCTATTGATTTCATTGGCGCCCTCTTTGATCGGTTTGTATTTTATTACAGAAACCTTGTTGGAACAACTCATCCTCATCAATCAAGAAGGCGCACTTTTGGCACTCTTGTTTCAAGGTGTCGGTTTACTCACTTTCTTTTTAGCGACCTTCATGGTGCCTGCAGTCTTTTACTTTTCAAAAGACATTGAACATCTTTTAAGCTTGCCCTTAAAACCAACAGAAATCATTGCTTCTAAATTTACCGTCGCTTATCTCTACGAACTAGCGATTATTTTGTTGATTTTGACACCACCCTTGCTTGCTTATGTGACCACGGTTGATGTCAACCTGATGCAAATCATCATGTTGGTTGTGGTGGTGCTTGCGCTACCGCTGCTACCATTAATCTTTGCATCCATGCTTGCGATGTTGATTATGTGGCTGATTCCGCTCTTTAAAAACCGCGATTTATTTAATCTCTTGAGTGGTTTAATTGCACTTGGGTTTGCCCTGTGGATTAACTTTGCCATGGGCGGTATTCAATCCATCGATGGCAATCAAATCATTGATATGATTATCGCTGGTGATAATTCCTTGATTCGATTGTTCAAATTTATCTTTTTTAGTTATCCTTTTGGAATTGAAGCCATTGTTCAAAACAACATCCTGCAATTTGGAATCTATCTTATCTTAAGTGTGTTGACACTTTCGCTTTTTTTAACATTAGGACATCTTGTGTACTTTAAAGGTGTCATTGGCATCAATGAAACCGCAAGTTCACGTAAACGATTAACAACGAAGCAACTCAAAAGCGACGCACCCTTGCGTTCTCCCTTTTATCGTTATTTGTGGAAGGAAATGCTACTGCTTGTTCGCACACCTGTTTACTTCCTCAACTGTGTCAGCATTCAGTTTTTGCTGCCACTTATCTTGTTGGCATCCCTGATGACCACTTCGTCTCAAGATGTGGATTTGATCGCAATGGTTGCGCTGATTCCCATGGATAACCCAAAGATAATTGCCGCTCTGTTTATAGTCTCTATTATTGCGGGTTTGGTGATTGGCTCCATGAATGTGATTAGCGTAACTGCGATTTCACGTGAAGGTAAAAACCTTTACTTCATGAAAATGATACCCATGAATTTTATGAGTCAGTTGCACGCCAAAGCTTTAAGCGGGATTCTCTTTTCA
>JAAZGU010000091.1 GCA_012511085.1 Erysipelothrix sp.
ATTGGGCGTATAATAAAACGGTTAAAATCGACTAAGTGCGTGTGCTTGACTTTAAAGCGAGCGTAATGATATCCATATCAACATCGATGAAAATCGATTGATAACGTTTAACATTCACCATGCCTTTTGGGGCTTGGGGGATTTTTTTAACGTTTGCGATTTTAGTGTACATAACCTCCACGCTAGAAGATTCACGTGCTTTTGAATAGTAGGTTGCTAGCATGGCTGCTAAGCGAATGAGAGCTTCAGAAAGCGGTTGATTGGTAGCAACCACGATATGGGCACCGTGATAATGACGTGTGTGAAACCAGGTGTCTGTTTTTTTCGCTAATTTAAATGTTAAATAATCGTTTTGTAAGTTGTTTTTACCAATGTAGATGGTTGCGTTGGCATCAAATTCAATTTTCATTAAGGATATTTTTTTCTTATGTTTTTGTTTACGTTGTTTTTGTTGGAAATAATAACCTTGTGCTGCCAATTCATCTCGGATTTCAAGGGCGTCATTGATGTCGCTGTATTCGAGTTGTTCCAACAATTGCGAAAGATGTTCAATCTTTGTGCTGGATAGGGCAATTTGTTTTTGTAAATGCGGGATGGAAGCCATGCGCTTTTGATATTTCTTATAATACAGCTGGCCATTTTCAATGGCATTGTAACGCGGATCAAGTTCAATCAAGATTGAAGATCCATCTTCAAAACGTGTGGCTGTGAACTGCTGCGCACCTTTTTTAATTTCATGAGCAAACATATAACAATAATCACCGAATTCTTTAAGTTGTGCCGCATCGTCACTTTTATTAATTTCGATTTCTAATTTTTCCTTTTTGCTGCGTGCCTTTTTCAGTTCACGCCGAATGATTTTTTCAACGTTATTGGTAATGTCATTGATGCGCTTCTTGTGGTCAAGGCTGTTGTAAAGATAGGTTAGCCCGTCGTTTAAATCGTGTGTTTCAAATTCATAGTGCGTATGTTTTAAAGGAATAGCATGAAAAACAGTCGGTTTTTCTTGTGCCACATACAAGGTATTGCTTGTAAGGATGGAATTTAAAATATCATGGTAAGCTTCATTGTTTTTAATGCGGTATTCAAATTCCCTTGCTAACATGGGAGAAAAACCTTCAAACAGCTCCAACAATTGATCGGCTGGTTCATTTTGATAAGTTAATGGATTTCTTTTATTCAGCGAATCGACATCCACAAAGGTTGCGGTTGGTACCAAAATGCGTTTTGAATTTAAATAGGGGGGGATGCGATACAGGGCGTCAATGATTTTATTGTTTTCATCAACGATAATCATGTTGGCGTATTTGCCCATCAGCTCCACCACGATGGTTGTTTGTGTATCTTCATAAAGCTCGTTTTTACCGGCGATGGTCAATTTAATGATACGATCAAATCCCATCTGTTGAATATCGACAATCCGGCCCGCACGACCTACTTTTCGCAATAAGTTAAGAAAATGCGTGCTCAAACTGCTTTTAATTTCCACATCATCCACAAGTTGGATGCGGTTTGTTTGGGCATGCAAGGAGACATACAAATACATCTTCTTTTTCGCAAAGCAATGAAAAATAATCTCGTGATCAGAAGCTTGTGTAATTTTATTTATTTTTAGTGGTAATTTTGCTTTAATATCAAGTTTATATTTATGCAATAAAATCCCATCAAGTGCCATGTTATTCTCCTTCTGAGCTATTATATCACATTGACAAGTGAGGCTTGCTTTTGTATGATTATCAAAAGGAAAGATACGATGAAAAAAGGATTATTGATTGTTTTAAGTGGTCCTAGTGGTGTGGGTAAAGGTACCATTCGTGAACTGTTTGTTCACAAGCCGGAACTTAATATTGCCTTTTCAATTTCAATGACAACTCGTAAAAAACGTGAAACTGAAATTGATGGTGTCCATTATCGTTTTGTAAGTGAAGAAACTTTTCTTGAAGCGATCGCAAACGATGAATTTTTAGAGTATGCAGAATTTGTCGGTCATTATTATGGTACACCTCTTAAAGAAGTGGAAGAACTGCGTGAACAAGGAAAAAATGTGCTTTTAGAAATTGAAGTTCAAGGTGCGCTGCAAATCAAAGAAAAATGTCCGGATGCCTTGATGATTTTTGTGGTGCCTCCTAGTTTGGAAGAACTTCGCCGTCGTATTTTGAATCGCAAAAGTGAACCAGAATCAATAATTGCCCAACGTTTGGAAAAAGCACAAAGTGAAATGGAATTGACTGGTCAATATAAATATGTTGTGTGTAACGATGATCCGCAATTAGCAGCGGATATCATCAGCATCATCATTGCCCGCCATATGGAAAGTGATATCGGTCCCTAAATCAACTATGAAACAATATATCAACGTATGGGTTGAACGTAATATTCCAACATTAGAAGCATTGACCTATCAATGCAATTTTTATGTGGAAAAAGGCATGCGTGTCATGGTGCCGTTGCAATCCAAACACGTTGTAGGGATTGTTAGTGAGGTTAATGTCGAAGTGGATGGTGATTATGAGGTGAAAGAAGTTGTTGCCATCCTGGATGATCAACCGATTTTTTCAGCAACGCAATTTGAATTGTTAGAACACATGCATCACCACAGCGTGACCAATCCCATCACGCTTTTAAAAGCCATGTTGCCAAGTGTTCTAAAACCATCTTCCGTTGGTAAAAAACCAGTGCAAGAACGATTTGTGGTTTTAAAAGATGCAAGTAAAGCCCAAACAAAACGTGAACATGAGCTTGTGGAGTTTTTGAAACAAAAGCAACCACTTATCTATAAGGAATACCGTTTACAAGCAAAATCATTAACGTTAAAGTTAATTGACAAGGGCATTGTCGAGGTGTTAAAAAAGGATAAAGAATATTATTTAATGCCCGATGTTAAACGAGAACCCTTTCATAAACTGAACCAAGAACAGCAAAAAGCTTACGAACAAGTCAAATTGAATGAAGACGGTACGTACTTACTTTTTGGTGTGACCGGTTCTGGCAAAACTGAAATTTTCATGCATCTGGTGCGTGATTGTTTGGCCAATCAAAAAAATGCGATGGTGCTTGTACCGGAAGTTGCGCTAACACCGCAAATGATTGCGCGTTTTAGTGCGCGTTTTGACTGCAACATCGCTGTTTATCATTCGCACTTATCAGAAAATGAACAATACCATCAATACATGCAAATCAAAGAACATAAAGCCAACATCATCATCGGTACGCGATCTGCCATCTTTTTACCAATGACCAACCTGGGCATTATCATTATGGATGAGGAACACGATGTCAGCTTTAAACAAGACACGCAACCTTATTATCACGCTCGGGATGTGGCTAGTTTTTTGAGTGAAAAACATCAGTGTCCGCTCTTGCTTGCGAGTGCGACCCCTTCATTGGAAAGTTATGCCCGTGCCTTAAAGGGCGTTTATCATTTGTTGCAGTTAAAGCAGCGTATCAACGCTTCCCGCATTCATTTACAAATTGTGAACATGCGGACGTCCATTATTGAAGGTCATCCTTTTTTAAGTAAAGTGCTCATAGAAAAAATGCAAGATCGCTTGGAAAAACAAGAACAAGTTATATTACTTCTTAATCGGCGTGGTTATGCACCGTATGTGTACTGTGAACAATGTTTTGAAATTGCGCGTTGTCAGTTTTGTGAGCAGCCTTTAACCTATCATCAAAACGATAAGAAGTTACACTGTCACCGTTGTGATCATGTGTATGATCATTACGCATGTCAACATTGCAACCATCAGCATTTTGTCGGCAGTGGCATCGCAACGCAACGCTTAGAAAATGTGATTCAATCCATGTTTAAAACGGCGAAGGTTGGACGTTTGGATTACGATAGCACACGGCGGCGCCGTGCCCATCATGATATTTTAAGTGACTTTGCCAACCATAAGTACGATGTTTTAATTGGGACACAAATGGTGGCCAAAGGCTTGGATATCCCGAATGTGACCCTGGTTGGGATTTTACAAGCTGATGCTGGTTTGTTGCGTAATGATTTTCATAGCAACGAATCAACTTATGCCATGATAAGTCAAGCTGCAGGCCGTAGTGGGCGCCACGACAAACAAGGCGAGGTAATCATTCAGGTCTTCAACGAGGATCATTACGTCATCGACGCCATTCAACAACAAGATTATGAACTGTTCTTTAAACAAGAGATGCATTATCGTAAACTCGTAAATTTGCCACCCTATGTTTATTTAATAAGTTGCATCATCAGTCATTATAAAAAGACCGAATGTCAACGGCTTGCCTATGATTTAAGTGAAGTTTTAAGAGGTGAAGGCTTGCATGTGGTGGGTCCAAGTGATTTAGGTCGTACTAAAAATCATTATCGTTATCGGGTGCTTGTGAAAACAAAAAATCTGGATGTCAGTGTTGGTGTGATTAAGGACGTGCTTTCTAAAAATCATAAGTTAATGCGGTATGTGAATGTGAATGTTTCACCACTGTATTTGGAGTAAATCATGCGTGCTATTAGTTTTGAAATCTTAAAAAAAGTATTGATGGAGCGTCAGTACGC
>JAAZGU010000092.1 GCA_012511085.1 Erysipelothrix sp.
ACAACTGGTGTTTCAAGCGTTTGAACAAGTCACTTTCAACTGCCACATGCGCTTTCACATTGATGATGCGTGCCTTATTAATAAATTTCGCATCGTGTAAAAAACAAACAGACTGGCGATGCAAACCCGGGACATCACCCATTTGAAACAAAGTTTTAATTGGGTAAGCGTTCTTCGGATCTGCTTTTTTATAAGTCTGTTTGTTTGATGTCATGGGAACCACAAACACTTTATTACCAACGATGTTCATGATGATCCCAAAATGTTGAAAGCCTGCTTCATAAGTGTAAGCATGGCCAAAATCAATGTAACAAATATCACCGACTTTGATATCGTATTTAAAATAATTTAAAAACTTTGCGTCGCTGCGATGCATGCGATTCAAACCACTAATGTACTCCATCTGGATTTTCTCAAGTGACAAAGAGGATAGATAGTCCTTGTATTTTTCCGTGTACTTCTCTATAATGGCTTGTTTTTCTAAAGTTAATGATTTCATGATGTCCTCCCCTTAACCTTACGCAAGCATCGTTTTCTTTCCCAAAAAAAAAGATAAGTCAACTTATCTTTTTGAATCCAATGAATTAAGCATGATACCCGTGCCCTCAACAACACAGTGCATGGCATTTTCCGCGACATACACCGGCACATTAAGTTCATTTTTAATGAGCTCTTCAATGCCTTTCAACATGGCACCACCACCGGTAAGCACAATGCCACGTGTCACAATATCCGCTGATAATTCAGGCGGTGTTTGTTCAAGCACGCTTCGGCAGGCACGCACGATGTCTTGTAAGCTCTCGCGCATCGCAAGCTCCGTTTCTTCAGAGTTGATGGTAATCGTGTGCGGCAAACCTGTTACAAGGTCACGCCCACTGACCTCCATGGTTTCTTCCAAGGAGCCCCGCCATGCGGTACCAATGTTCTTTTTAATTTCCTCGGCGGTCCGATCACCGATGAGCAATTTGTATGATTCTTTAATGTATTTGATGATATCCTGATCCAGTTTATCACCCGCTACTTTTAAGGCAGTGCTGGTAACGATGTCACCCAAGGATAAAATCGCAACGTCCGTGGTGCCACCACCGATATCAAGCACCATGTTGCCGCTTGGTTTTGAAATATCCAAACCGGCACCAATCGCCGCTACTTTTGGTTCTTCTTCAATGTAAACCTTTTTCGCGCCTGCTCGATAAGCGGCATCGCGAATCGCGTTGCGCTCCACTGAAGTTATGTTTGAGGGACAACAAATAAGAATTGTCGGTCTTGAAAACATCCCTTTTAATTTTAATTTACGAATGAATGATTGCAGCATGATTTCGGTCACTTCAAAGTCCGCGATCACACCATCTTTAAGTGGTCGAATCGCAGAAATACGGCCCGGGGTTTTCCCAAGCATATCTTTGGCGTCTTGACCGACAGATAATGTCTTCTTTGTCTCCGCATCGAGGGCGACGACAGCCGGTTCATTTAAAACGACACCTTCATCTTTAACATAAATGAGTACATTGGCAGTACCTAAATCAATTCCAATTGATTTTGAAAACAACATAATGAGATCCTTCTTTCAATAAAACATGTGTA
>JAAZGU010000093.1 GCA_012511085.1 Erysipelothrix sp.
ACTTCAACTTAATCAACGCTTCTAAGCCACTTAACACTTGACCACGCACCCCCGCAATCCCTGCTTTTTGATACCAATACAGACCGGCACTTGTCGGATCCTTATCAAAATCAGCTTTGACAAATTGTGCCATGGCTTGAATCGCTTCCGTTAATTCACATTCTGGATCATAATGCATGGCTCCCAAGACAATCAACATTAAAAAGATGAAGCCTTTGTGGGTGTTGACTCCCTGTGTAATTTGAAACATTATATTTTCCATGACAATCCCATGCTCACGCAACGCATCAAAATATGACACCAAGGATTGTTTGGTGGAGATTGTCGCCACTGCTTTAAAATAAGGCGCAAGCGCATCAATGACACGCAAGAACATGATGATGTCCATGTCCTCATGAATGCCCTTATTCAAAGGATTAACAAGACCAAAACTTGGGTGGACGCTGACTTCCATGACCATAGCGAAACTCACTTGCCGCCCGATGTCCTTCTTACAGTAATCAATCACCATAATTTCAAAGGCTGCTTTAACTTCTTGAAATGTATGGCGTTTGGAAACAATGCAGGTTTTCGCATCGCCACCACAAATCAGACACGCACGCTGAGGTACATTAAAGGCCTCACGATCCAACATCTTCCCCTTGTCGAACACATCGATATCCAGCAGGCGCCCCAAAGGATGGTAGCTTTCAAAAGCAATAGCCTCGCGTTTGCTTTGATAAGCATCATCAACAAGCTTAATCCCGACAGGACCCAGTTCATTAAACATGATTTCATCCATTTTAAAATCAAAAGTTTTTAAATACTCATAAAAAACAAATAAACTCAAACCATTGAGTTTTTGGGCACCCGGATAATTCACACTCACAATTAAAAGCGCTTGATTTTCTGGATAGGACTGTATTTTAAAAAAGAGTTTTTCTTTTAAAGATAATAGCTTAGTGGGCACGCTCGTAGTCCTTTGCCTTTTGTTCATAGTTTGGATTGTTTTTTAAGAAATCAAAGGTTGTTTGCGGTACATATGATTTTAAAGTTTCATAGTCGCCACGCTTCAACAATTCCCGCACTTTGGAAGCACTGATGACACCCAGTTCATTATGTTTACGTGGCACAATCTCGACCTGCATTTTATACTCAGGCAGCACCGCAAGCAGTGTTTGATTATAGGCATGGGTCATCAAATCCAGAGGTTCTTCACCCACAAAACGTTTGGTGATGTTAAGCTGTGAAAAATAACGCCCAAACAAATGCGCATCAAACAAAGAGTATAGCTTAAAATGGTCATCAAGGTTGCGTAAAAAGTAATTGGGAAAGGTGGTTTGGGAGATGATGTATTGACTTGATGGCAACACTACAACATTATCAAGATGTGATGTCCCCGCTTGAATCAAATTCATGCGTGTTTTAAAATCAAAAAAAGACACATCTTCTTCAACCACAAACACCAACAATTGCTGCACTTGCGCAGCAGCTGTTTCGATTAAATATTGATGGCCTAACGTAAAAGGATTGCCGTTGATAACCAACGCTCCGCTTTCAATTAAATGTGGATTGTAACGTTTAATTAAATCATTAATAACTTCATGGATAACAGGTTGACCTTGTTCAAGTAAACTCACCTGTTGCACCTGCATAATTTCTTGATAATGATAGGCGCGGAAGATGGCACGATTATGGGTTGGACTGTAAATGAAACTGTTGGTGTAACCTGCATCAAACAAATGGGTTTGCATGGCACTCATTAATTGATCCAGTAAATTCATGGATTGATGTTTTGGATCAACCGCCACCATCTTAATTACATTCCCAAGCCTACAACAAGATCCAATTATTTTATCTTTTTCTTTCAGTAC
>JAAZGU010000011.1 GCA_012511085.1 Erysipelothrix sp.
GCCGTCCCAATAATATAGAAAAAGAAAATAATTTGCACGAGCAACGGTGTTCCCCGGATAATTTCAACGTAAGCACGTGCAAATTGTTGAAACACCAAAAAGGGACTCCGTTTTAAAACGACCAACAGACTCCCTAAAAACAAGGACAAAATCATCGAATAAATCGAGATTTGAATCGTCATCGAAAATCCCTTAAGAATGCGGTCTTTGTAAGGGTAAAGTTGGGTAAAATCCAAATTAACTCCCGCTTTCTGGGCGGCAAAGTAAAAGAATGCCCCAATAATTGCGATGACGGCTAGTGCAGAAAGTAGTTTTTTAAACATTAATCAAAATCAAAGAAGAAAGTAAAGTTGTATTCATCAAAGAGCGCTTTTTCTTCCGCAAGGTATTTTTCAGTCACACGATCAAAACCACCATCTTCACGGTATTGTTTTAAAAATGCATTGAATTGTGCGGTTAAGTCGCTACCTTTGGTGAAAGCAGCACCCCAAGCTTCATTTTGTTCACCGCTTAAGAAAAACGGTTTTGTTGCTTGGTCGTTGGACTTTACGTTTCTTAAAATCGTAAGTTGACCGTAGATAAAGGCTTGCGCACGTTTATTGACAACTTCAGCGACCGCGTTGCTTTCATTATCAAAACGTAAAATAGTAGCCTTCTCAAAATGCTGAGTCGCAAAATTATCACCCGTCGTCCCAGTTTTCACTGCGATCGTGTATTGGGGATCATTGAGCTCATCAGAATCTTGAAGTTCTAAATCGATCGGAATAATAAGCGCTAAAAGTGCACGTGCATACGGATCTGAAAAATCCACGCTTTCTTTACGCTCTTCGGTTATCGTCATCGATGAAATAACCATGTCGATTTGCTTGGTTTGCAAGGCAGGAATTAAACCAGTCCAATTGGTATTGATGATTTCAATATCCCAACCTAAATATTCCGCAAATTCTTTGGCGATTTCGACCGAAACCCCATCCGGGTTTCCGGCAGCATCGGTTGTTTCAAAGGGTGGATAAGCCAATTCCATACCAACCTTTAAAACTTCTTTTGTTTGTGGTGGTTTTTGAGTACAACCAACAAACAACAACAAAAGTACCAATAATATACTTACTTTTTTCATTTCATCACCTTATTCGTCTATTTCAAGTAGATCCAATTTTTTCAGCAACAACAACATCGCTTCATCAATCAAAGGATGGGTTACCTTGGCAAACGTTCCTTGATCTGCCGCTTGCGTTAAGGTGGCATCAATCGGTAATTTCGCCAAAACATCAAGTTCGTGTTTGGCAGCGTATGCATCAAGTTTTCCCTTGCCAAAGGGATAAACAATTTCTTTATTGGGAGTTTCCATGTAACTCATGTTTTCCACAATCCCTAAAATCGGAATTTTCATTTGGTGCGCCATGTCAATCGCTTTTGCGACAATCATCCCCACCAAATCTTGCGGGGTTGTCACAACCACGATGCCATGAATCGGTATCGATTGATACACTGTAAGCGGCACATCCCCAGTTCCCGGGGGCATGTCAATAAACAACAAATCTAAGTCGGACCAAAGCACTTTACTGTAAAATTCTTTGATCGCATTATTAATCATAATACCGCGCCACATGACGGCTTTTTCTTCATCATCAAGCAGCATGTTTGCGGTCATGATACGCAATTCGTTGGCAGCAATTGCCGGGAAAATTAAGCCTTCTTCATTACCCATGGCAGGGGTATTGATCCCGTACATGCGCCCAATGGATGGACCGGTCACATCCGCGTCCAACAAGCCCGTTAAATAGCCATGGCCAAGGGCACTGTTCGCCATTAAACCGCTTACCAATGATTTACCTACCCCACCTTAACCACTGACAACCGCAATGATTTTTTTGATGGAACTTTGTTTGTTTAATTTAACGCCAAAAGGGTTAAATTGTGGATCGACTGTTTGTGTCATAGTTACCTACTTTCTTCTATTTAATCATAAAAAAGACACCCACCTGAGTCAAGTCATATAACCGAAAGTCACCAATTATTAAATGGATTTTGTGAAGTTTTAAACAACCTTGAAATATTCATGTAAACCCACTTCTTTTCTTGAATTAATCTATTTATTTTGGTTTTATTCGATTACACATTAATTTTTGTGTTTATTTGTAATTATCTTGTAAATTATTTTGATATTTCATATAATTAAGGTAACAATTAAGGATTTCAGGAGGAATCATAATGGATGCCATCGATGTTAAGATTTTAGAATTTTTGCGTCGCAACGCCCGCATCAACGCTTCTGAGATTGGCGAAAGCATCAACATGTCCGTCTCGGCTGTCATTGAGCGCATTAAAAAGTTAGAAGCGACCGGCGTTATCAAACAGTATACCGTAATTGTCGATCATAAAAAGGTTGAAAAAAGCATTTCTGCTTTTATTTCGGTGCGCCTTGAAACGCCTAAATTTCACAATGACTTTATCAACGAAGTCAACACCTTGGCAGAAATATCAGAATGCCACTACATCGCCGGTGATTATGATTTCCTTTTGCGGATTTACACCGCATCCACGGATACCTTAACGACCCTGCTTAATCAAATCAAGTCCATGAAAGGCGTTGCCCTAACGCGGACCTTGGTGGTATTGAGCACCATCAAAGACATTAGTTCCGTTTTACCAAGTGACTAAGGTAAAAACGGACTTTTTAATACATAATTCAAGGAGGAAAAAATTATGATAATTGGGGTTCCAAGAGAGATCATGAACGATGAAAACAGAGTCGCAGCAACCCCGACCACAATCAAAGCAATGATTGCAGATGGTCATGAAGTCTTAGTCGAAAAAGACGCAGGCATCGGTTCTTATTTTAGTGATGCGGATTATGAGCAAGTTGGGGCTCGTATCCTTGATGATGTGCGTGAATTATACGCACGAGCTGACCTTATTTTAAAAGTGAAAGAACCTTTGTATCATGAGACACTTCAGATGCATGAGGTAGATATGATGCATCCCGGACAACATTTAATATCTTTCATTCATCCAGCTTCCCCCAGCAACCATGCCATGGTGACCAAGCTTGCGCAAGCCGGTGTTGTCGCCTTGACGCTCGATGGTGTACCCCGGATTTCACGGGCCCAAAGCATGGATGCCCTGACATCCATGAGCACCTGTGCTGGCTACAAGGGCATGCTGATGGCAGCCTGTGAGTACGCAGGCTTTGTCCCACAAATCTTCAGCGCCGCAGGTGGTAGTAAACCAGCCAAAGTCTTGGTCGTTGGTGCGGGCGTCGCAGGCTTGCAAGCTCTGGCAACCGCCAAACGCTTGGGTGCCCAATGTTTTGCCCTGGATATTCGGGCAACCGCATTGGAACAAGCCGTATCCCTGGGTGCGAAACCGGTTGAAAGTGGCATCCCTGAAAGTATCAGTGTGGGCGAGGGCGGCTATGCAAAAGCCTTAAGTGATGCTTGGTTATTGAAAGAGCGCGCAGCGATTGCAGCCGTGTTACCGGAGGTGGACATTGTTTATTTATCGGCTCTGGTTCCAGGTGAACAAGCTCCGATTCTCATTGATGCGGACATGGTTCAATTAATGAAACCCGGTTCGGTCATCATGGATGTTTCCATTGATCAAGGTGGCAACTGTGCCTTAACCCAAGGTGGACAAACCATCAAAGCCCATCATGTTACCATCAGTGGCATTAAAAACATCCCGGCCCGTTTAGCAGTGAGTGCCACAACCATGTTGGCCCACAACATGTTGAATCTTCTGAAATACTTTGTCCAAGACAACGCCATCAACCTCGACTTAAACGATGAGGTTGTGCAAGGCATGCTTGTGTGTGCCAAGGGTGAAATCGTGCATGAAGGTACCTTAGCGGCCATGCAATCGGTAACATCATGAACCCTTTCATTTTAATTATCATTTTTCTTGGGGCTACCATCCTCGGATA
>JAAZGU010000094.1 GCA_012511085.1 Erysipelothrix sp.
AACCGTGTCGGTGCTTTAATCGTTGCGCAAATCATGCGTAATTTAAAAGACGTTAAAACCAAGGCCACCGTGGTCGGTGTTGGTACCGTGCAAGAAGAAGTTGGTTTACGCGGTGCGAAAACTGCGGCTTACAAAGTTAAACCGGATGTTGCGATTTCACTGGATGTCACGATTGCTGATGACGTACCAAAAGGTGATAAGCGCATCAAAATGGGGAACGGCATCACCATCGAGGTGGCCGATGCATCCCACTATGGTCACCGTGGCTTAATCAGTCACATGAAAAACAAGGCGGAAGCCATGGGCTTTGATGTGCAACTCGAACTGATGGCCGGCGGCGGCACCGACAGTGGTGAAATCCACAAATCCATGGAAGGTGTCATGGCGATTACGGTTTCGATTCCATCACGTTACATTCATTCACATTATGCGATTGTGCATAAAAAAGACATTGGTGCTACCATTGACCTCTTAACGGAGTTTTCCAAAGAATTGGATGTCGAACTGTTTGAATCTTTGAAACAAAATAAATAAGAAACGCAAGCCGTTTCTTTTTTAATTGGTTTGCTTTTCTGATATAATAGTTATCTGATGAAGAAAGCCAACGCAACAACCTTATTTCTAATCGCCATGCTGGTGATTATTGATTTAGTAAGCAAACACCTTGTGAGTGTCAAATTAGCCTTGGGGCAATCGATTGCGATCATTGAAGGTTTTTTTGCGATTACCTACGCAAAGAACACAGGCGCAGCGTGGAGTATGCTGCAAGGACAAATGTTTTTCTTTTATTTCATCAGCATTGTGGCACTCGTGTTTCTAAGTGTTTGGCTAAGACAAAGCAAACCCTACACGCTCACTTATTTTGCGCTTGTCCTCATTATAGGTGGTACCCTTGGTAACTTCTACGATCGCATTGTGTTTCAATACGTGCGTGATTTTTTAGATTTTATGATATTTGGGTATGATTTCCCCATCTTCAATGGGGCCGATAGTTTCTTAACGGTGGGAGTGGGTCTCTTGTTTGTGGATATTGTCAAAGGAGAATTAAAAAATCGTGGTCGAAATCATTAAAATAGTCAAGGAAGGCGAACAAAACCAGCGTTTGGATGTCTACGTTGCTCAGCACAGTGAACTCTCGCGTTCGGCAGCGCAAAAGCTAATCGGACAAGGCTTTGTTTTGTGCAACGATTTGCAGCTTCCCAACGCTTATCAAGTGCAAGTTGATGATGAAATCGTGATTTCAATTCCCAAAACCCCAACCCACACAATAAAACCAGTTGCCATGGACTTGGATATCCTGTATGAAGATGACGATCTCTTGGTGCTTAATAAATCGGTGGGTTTGGTTGTGCATCCCGCCCAATCCTATGAAGGGGCCACGCTTGTGGAAGGCTTGTTGGCCCATAGTGATGCCTTCGCTGCCATGGAGGATCCAAAGCGACCTGGTATCGTGCAGCGTTTGGATAAAGAAACGTCCGGCTTGATGGTCGTTGCGAAACATGAAAAGGCGCAGGAAAATCTTAGCGGGCAAATTCAAGACAATACGATGGTGCGTGTGTATCACGCGCTGGTCCATGGGCAGGTGTTTCCGGATGTCTTTAACATTGATGCCCCAATTGGGCGCCATCCCCATCACCGCCAAAACATGACCGTCATTGCACAAAATTCCAAACCAGCCTTAACGGTGGTGCGCGTGCTGGAACGCTTTCAAGCGGCTTCGCTTGTTGAATGTTCTTTAAAGAGCGGGCGTACCCATCAAATTCGCGTGCATCTGCAGTTTATTGATCATCCGGTGTTTCATGATCCAAAGTATGGACGCCGTAAAGATAAGAAAACGGGGCAATTGTTAATTGCTAAACATTTGAGTTTCAAGCATCCCCGGACCAATCAACCATTAAGTTTTGATGTGGATTATGAGCCTGAAATGCAGGCTATTATCACTCAGCTACGAAAGGAGTCATTATGAGTCAACAAAATCATCAAAGTTTTTATAAAATAGTGCATTATTTTGTGTCCAATCATAATTACACTTTTGTGGAAGTACAAGGTGTTAAAGAGGAAGTGTGGCTCACTAACGTTGAGCATCCAACCTATCCCATCATTCGAATTTCCCCCAAACCCATCAACACAACCTTCTTTGAGAAAGATCGGATTGTGATGATTTACAATGCGATTGCCAGCTACCACCAAATTGACAAGAAATTATTGGACATTCACACCAAAGTGGAAGCGGAAGAAGAACTTGATGAAGATTTCATTCAAGTGAGCATCAACGAAAAAAGTAAAGTGCCTGAGTTTTTATTGAAGGCTTTCAGCGATATTAAAATGGCTTTTAGCATGCCAGATCAACCACGGCCTGTCTTTAATAAGCAAGCGAAAGCGCGTCCTAAAAAACGAACATCGTTTTTAAAGACGCTGCCACCGGCAACCACGGCCTTTTTATTGATCATTGCGGTTATGTTTATCATCGCGCGCGTGATGATGTTGTTTTTTGAAGACCCGGTAGTGGTTTCAATTTTACTTGGCAGTTATTATAAAATCTTAATTGTTGCTAATTATGAGGTGCAACGTTTCTTAACCGCCGGTTTTGTCCATCTGGATTTTCTGCATGTGATCATGAACAGCATCGCTTTGATTAATCTTGGTTTAATCATCGAGCGTATTTACGGAACCCGTAAATTTGTCATTATCTTTTTGGTGTCAATCATCATGGGTAGCTTGTTTGTCTTTGTCGGCCAGGGCAATGGTGTTGTACTTGGTGCCAGCGGTGGCTTGTACGGGCTCATGGGGGCCTTGTTTGTCTACAGCTTTGAATCCAAACTTATTCAACAACCGGCTATCCGTAATCAATTTTTACGTATCATCTTAATTAACTTATTAATCAGCTTAATGCCATCGGTCAGTCTATTGGGTCATGTTGGTGGTTTGGTTGCTGGGATTTTGCTGGCTATTATTTTTTCCACAACGAAAAGTTGGGGAGCTATCCGTCAACACACCATGATTGCGATGATTGGGTTGGTGGTTGCCGTTTCCTTAATGGCGGGGATTGATAAAAACGTCAAACCTTTGTATTTATTAACCGATCAGCGGATTTACCAATACGCTCAAGATCTGCATTTGAATTGGTATGCCGACACCTTAAGTAAAAACTTAAGCATATTCTACGAGGGACAATAACATGAAACGAAAATCAGTATTATCATGGGATGATTATTTTATGGGGATTGCGCATTTATCCGCAATGCGCTCCAAAGATCCATCCACACAAGTTGGGGCTTGCATTGTGACACCCGCAAAACGGGTGGTCGGGATTGGCTACAACGGCTTTCCAAGTGGCATCGATGATGATCATTTTCCATGGATTGAACATGAGCAATACGATGAAAGCAAATACGCTTATGTTGTGCATGCGGAACTTAATGCGATTTTAAATGCCACCCAAAAACTGGATGGATGCACCATGTATGTGTCACTTTTTCCGTGCAATGAGTGTGCCAAGGCTATCATTCAAAGTGGCATCAAGGAACTTGTGTATGAAGATGATAAATACGCCCACACCGAGGCGGTGAAGGCGAGTAAGAGGATGCTGCAAGCTGCGCATGTGACATTGCGGCAGCTTGATCATCAAGTGCAGGTGGCTGTGAAGATCAAATAAAAACTGGAAATTCCAGTTTTTTTATTGATTTTGAAGTTCATCCACTCTCGCTTTGACACGTTGTGTGTTTTTAAAGTGCATTTTCGCCAACTTATCCAGGGTTGGCCAGCCATGGCGCATGACAATCGTAACGGCCAGATCATCAACTTGAGCACTTGCGCCTTTAGCGAGGCTGACATCATAATCGTCTTCCAGGGTTTTCATGCTGTTGATGAAAGCGGCACGTGCTAAAATGGCGCCAATTGCTACACCGATGAATTTTGATTCGGCTTGCGTGTGAAATTCGATGTTTTGAACCACGTACGGTTCCGCTTTTAAATAATTAAAGTAAGTGGCAGGCGGGGTGAATTGGTCCACGACCACCAGAGGTGTTTGTTTTATTTTTTTAAGCAAATGCATGAGCGCTTGATTGTGCAATTTGGCTTTGATTTGATTTAAATTGTCTGTTTCATGCATGAGATTGTAACGTTCATTGTTTAATACGACCAAACTAAAGGGCACATGATGTTTAAGGCTGGCTGTCAATTCAAGCACTTGCGCGTCCGTCAGCAATTTACTGTCTTTGATGGGCAGGTGTTGAATTTTTTCTAGGATTGTTTCATCCACATAGGCAGCGCACACACACACAGGGCCAAAGTAGTCGCCGGTTCCTACTTCATCGGAACCAATGTGGGCCACAAAAGGAACATCCACCTGAAAAAGGCGGGCCATTTCTTGTGCTAAGGGACCTTGAAATACCACTTTCTTGGAGGTGTAAATGCTGATGGTGCAGCCATCGATTTTAATCAAGGCATCCATGTAAGGATGGGAGCTAGGTTGGATTTGCTGGCGGTATGTTTTTTTAAGTTTAGCGATCGCTTGTTCAGACAATTCCAAACTAACAGTCATATTGTTTTTCATATGCCCATATTGTAGCATATAATTGAGTTAACACTTTAAATAAAGTATGATAGAAACGGAGATTACAATGACCATTCCAACAGCAATTGTAACGTACACAAACGTTATACTTTTACTCTCATTTTTAATCTTAGCCATCAACGGTTATCGAAACGGTTTGTTTCTGCAACTCTTAGGCTTGGTGAACGTGTTCATCAAAATTTTGTTGGCCATGTTTGGCGCGCCTTTGTTTGCGTTTGTCTTTACAGTGTATCGCATTGATTTGGGAGCCTTAAATGACTCGGTCTTGCACACTGCACTTTCCAAACAACTCAATACCGTGATCTGGTTTGTGATTCTTTATGCGGTGCTGACGGTGGCCATCCTTATTTTAAAGCCCTTCATCAAGGGGATTTCAAAAGCACCTGTGATTAAAACAGCGAATCGGGTGGCTGGTTTGCTTTTTGGCGTGTTAAAAGGGGCGGTGCTGGTGGTGTTAGCCGTTATCTTGTTATCGACGCCGCTCTTTAGTAATGGCCGTGATGTCATTGACACCTCGCTTTTACGACACGTGGATGCGAAAATTCCAAACGTGCTGACACAACTTGGGGATTGGTCGGAAGCATCCGAAGCGCTCACAAATTTAATTAGCCAAAAAGGCTTGTTAGAAACTGATAAAAATGCCATTATAGAATGGTTGGAAACACAAAAAATTAATTTAGAAGATATAGGAGCCATTAAAGAAGGACTTGATCAATTAAATGAATAAATGGTATGTTGCCTTAGAATTTGATACAATCATTGAACAAATTAAACAGTATGGGAGTTTCTCATTGTCAAAAGCAATGATTGAAGCCACTCATCCTGTTTTTAATGAGCGCTTGATTCAAATGGAAAACGACAAAACCAGACACGCGCTTAATTTTATTTTGGCAGGTCATGACACGTCTTTAAGCGGGGTCAGCGATGTCTCGGCTGCCATCACGCGCGCTTCTAAAAACGGCGTGCTTTCCATCGAATCTTTGGTGCATATTAATAAAGTGAACCATGTCGTAAGGCGCTTAAGTAGAATCAAAGGCGATGCGGATGTTTTTTACGTGTCCAATTACCTTGAGAGCCTGCAGGTGTCAAAGGAACTTGTGCAGATGATCGATCGCAGTTTTAGTGAGTCTTATGAGGTGTTGGATAGTGCTTCTAAAACATACGCGCAACTTAAAAAAGAATTGCGCATCTGTGAAAATCAATTGCAGACGCAGGTTCAAAACTTCATCAATAAAAATCCAAATTACATTAGCGAACCCATTGCGATTACCCGCAATGAGCGGGTCGTGGTGCTTGTGAAGACAACCTATAAAAATCATTTCAAGGGGATTGTGCATGGTGAATCGGCTTCCAAAGCGAGCGCTTATGTGGAGCCGCCGTTTCTAATTGATTTAAACAATAAAAAAGAATCCTTGCAGCTGCAGATTGAAAACGAAATTGAACGCATTTGCATGGTGTGTTCGCAGGCCGTGAAAAATGAAGCTGATCAATTGCTCGCCAATTTAGAAACTTTGGCGATTTTAGACACCATGTTTGCCAAGGCAAAATGGGGCCTGGATCGCTATGGATTTGTTGCCCAGGTTGGCCATGATCAAAGCTTTATGCTAGAACAGGCACGGCATCCCTTGATTGCGCCAGAGGATGTGATCGCGAATACAATTGCGATACCCAAAGATAAGCGCACCTTGTTGATTACTGGTCCTAATACCGGTGGTAAGACCGTGAATGTGAAAATGATTGGACTTTTTACCTTGATGGCTTACAGTGGCATTCCACTGCTAGCATCACGGGCCACCTTGCCAGTCTTTGATCAGGTGTTTGCGGATATTGGCGATGATCAATCGATCGTGCAATCACTGTCGACCTTCAGTTCGCATCTTGCGAAAATTGCGGAAATTTTAAAAGGTGCCACCCACAACTCACTTGTAATTTTTGATGAGCTGGGCTCCGGAACCGATCCTGATGAAGGCGAAAGTTTGGCGATTGCGATTTTAGATCATTGCGATACGATTGGGTGCATGGTGGTGGCGACCACTCATTACAACCGTTTAAAAGAAATTGCCTATCAAAAAACAAACACGATGTTGGCTTCGGTTGAATTTGACATCGAACAATTAAAACCAACCTACCGCTTCTTAGCGAACACGTCTGGTTTTTCCAACGCTTTGGATATTGCGGCAACCTTTAACATGCCGCAATCCATCATCGATGCTGCGCGTGATTATTATGAAAGTAAAAAGAGCGAACAACAGCAACTCATCGATGACTTGCAGCACAAAGTGTTTGTGCAAGAACAATTGAATGCGGAATTAATGCAAACCAAAGATGAAATTGCGGCACTCAAAGTGGCGCATCAGCAGGCACTTGATACGCTTGCCGCAAATAAAGCGGATTTACTCGCGCAAGCAGAAGCAGAAGCGCAAGCCTATTTACAAAGCCAAATTAAAGAGGTGAGTGAACACGTGCGCTTAGCAATTGCTGCTGATCAACAAAAAGCCAAGGTTGAACTTGAAACCTTAAAAGCCAAGGTTAAACAACCCAAGGTTGAAGTCCTGGATGAAAGCTTGGCGGTTGGGGATTTTGTTCATATTAAAAAAACACACCAAATCGGTGAAATTATTACCATGGGCAACGATCAACTTGAGGTTGATGTCAACAACATCACCTTTAAAGTTAAAAAAGCAGATGTGGTGAAAAGCAAACAACAAAAGGTTAGAAAAATACGGCCCGCCCGTGAGTTTAAAGTTGCGAAAAGCGCGCCCATGGAATGTGTGATTGTCGGGATGCGTACCGAAGAAGCCAAGGTTGTTGTGGATCGTTACATCAACGATTGCATCTTAGCCAATCGCCATCAAGGCTTTATTGTGCACGGGATAGGTAGCGGTGTTTTAAAGAAAATGATTAATAGATATTTAAATGAGCATCCGGGTGTCAAATCCGTGAAAGCTGCCGAGCATAGTCAAGGTGGGCCAGCAGTGACGGTGGTGAGTTTTCAATGAATGAAACATTAAAGTTGAAGCTGGCAAACTTACCGAGTGAATCCGGTTGTTATTTGTTTAAAAATAAAAATGCAGACATCATCTACATTGGTAAAGCTAAAGATTTATCCAAACGGGTCTTGCAGTATTTTCAACGACCGCATG
>JAAZGU010000095.1 GCA_012511085.1 Erysipelothrix sp.
AAAAAGCAGGGATTGCGGGGGTGCGTGGTCAAGTGTTAAGTGGCTTAGAAGCGTTGATTAAGTTGAAGTTACCATATTTGAAAAAAGCATTGGTAAGTTACGATGACATGAACGCCGCGCTTGTGAGTACACTGCTTTTGATTATGAGTGATTGTGATGATACAACGATTTTAAAACGCAGCGACCTCGAGACCTTAAACACCCTGCAAGCCAAAGCTTTGGCGGTGTATGATCAACCTGATCAATGGGAAGCCTTTTCCCAGTGGTGTGTTACGCGTCAGCTCAGTCCGGGAGGTAGTGCCGATCTCTTAGGTGTGCTTGTGTTTTTACGGTATTTTTTCTATGATAAAGAAAAGGAAACCTTATGAAAATTATGAAACCTGCTCAAGCAGGAAGCTTGTTGAGTAATGATGTTTACATTCAGTTGTATCCCAATGAATACAATCGCATTGATATTGATTTAAAAAGTGTCGTCATTAAACAATTCAAAAATGCGATTTTGAAGGTGCTTTATGACACACTTGCCGCTTATGATGTGACTTCATGTCGCTTGGTGGTCCAAGATCAAGGGGCGCTTGATCATGTGCTGAAAGCACGCCTTGAAAGTGCCATAATAAGGAGTTTAGAACCATGAAATGTGCTTTGTTTGTCCCTGGAAATCAACCCAACATGCATGTGAGTGCCTTTGCTTATCATGCGGAGGCTTTAATCTTTGATTGTGAGGATGCGGTGGCGCTCAATCAAAAAGATAGTGCCCGTTTACTGGTGGGGGAAACGTTAAAGACCTTGACCATGTTTGATCAAAAACGCATGGTGCGTGTCAATCCTGTTGATTCGCATCACTTTGAAGCGGATGTGAAAATGGCAGTCGCAAGCGGTGCGGATTTTATCATGTTGCCCAAGGCAAGCGTGCCTGCGGTGCAGGCGCTTGATTCACTTTTGGATCATGTGGAACGTGATTTAGACACGCGCATGCCCGTGTTTTTAATTATTGAAAGTGCCTTGGCGGTTGAGACGTTATCGGATATTGTCGACACCAGCAACCGTATCTATGGTTTGCTTTTAGGTGGGGAAGATTTGATGAGTGACAAGCACGTGCAACCGAGCGCATCACGGGTTGAAATTCAATACGCCCGTTCAAAGTTGGTAAGTCTGGCACGTGCCAAACACATGATTGCGTTGGACACACCTTACGTTGAAATTGATAATGAAGCGGGCTTACGTGCTGATACGCAGATGGCCAAACAATTAGGATACGATGGTAAGGTTGCGATTCATCCCTCACAAATAGATATCATCAATGACATCATGCATTTCAGTGAGTCACAAATCAAAGAAGCGCAAGCGATTGTGGAAGCCTATCAAAACGCGCAACAACTCGGCTTGGGGGCGTTTAGTTATCAAGGCAAGATGGTCGATAAACCAATCTTGGAACGCGCCATTCAGATTTTGGATGCGACCAAGGGTAAACTCGTATGAACCAAAGACAAGTTATATTACCGCAAAGTCAAGCGCAAGCTCCCATTCAGCGACCGCTTATTAATAAAGTGACACCATCCTTGGATGCGTGTTTGGATCAATTGGATTTGAAAGATGGGATGGCGATTTCATTTCACCATCATTTTCGTAACGGCGATGTGCTTTTAAATCATGTCGTGCATAAACTTGCCCAACGTGGCATTAAAGACATCACCTTGATTGCCAGTTCACTTTTTGATGTGCACGAAGCCATCATTCCCTACATTAAAGATGAAACAATCACACAAATTGTGAGTGGCTACATCTCCAAAGCGGTGGGGCAAGTTATCAGTGCCGGACACTTGAAAAAAGGTGTGATCTTGCATAGCCATGGTTATCGCTCTTTGCTTTTAAATCATCATGTCATGGACCTTGATGTTGCCTTTTTGGCTGTCAGTGCTGCCGATAGCGTTGGTAATGGGACCGGTTTACAAGGCCAATCACTGTGTGGTTCCTTAGGCTATGCGG
>JAAZGU010000096.1 GCA_012511085.1 Erysipelothrix sp.
AGCAAACACATCGACTTTAAAATGGCGGTTGGTGCTTTTAAAACGCAACCCATCAGTGACAAAGAGTTATCCTGTAATAAAATCAAGAAAGTTGTTGCGGATTATTATGGTTTAACCAAACAACAGCTTGTTTCTAAATCACGAACCCGTAACATCGCCAATGCGCGTCATATTGCTATCTTTTTATGTCGTAAACACCTCGATTTACCTTTCAACAGAATTGGTGAAGAGTTTGGAAAACGTGATCATTCCACAATTATAAGTTCTTGTGAAAAAATTGAGCGCCAATTAAAAACAGACACCTTTTTAACGGTTGCTATTAATGAGTTGGAAAAGCAAATATTATAGTTATCCACAAATTAATACACTTTTAATTAACATCAAAAAGTGGTAAAATAGTATAGTGAACAAAGGGTTTTAAAGAGTTTTCCACACTCTCAACACCCTTAATAATAATTATCTTTAAATAAAGATATAAGGAGGATTCAATATGGATTTCAAAATTTCAAAAAGATACTTCTATAATGCGCTCAGTACGGTCGCAAGAGCTATCTCAGCAAATTCACCTTTACCCGCATTATCAGGTATTAAAATTGAAGTTCTTGAAAATGAAATTGTACTTACAGCTAGTGATTCATTCATTTCAATTCAAAAACGTTTAATTAAAGAAAACGAAGAGTTTAGATTAGATATTTTTGAAACCGGCGCAATTGTCATTGAAGCCAAATACATTTTAGAAATTGTCCGGAAAATTGATTCAGACGAAATCCATATCGAATTAATCGACGGATCACTAACAAAAATAAGTGGATCGTTTGCAGAGTTTAATATCAACGGCACAAAAGCAATTGATTATCCGGTTATTGATTTTTCAAAACCTGATAACCGTTTCAACATTGATGCGGGCACATTATTGAAAATCATTAATCAAACAGCCTTTGCAACAAGCGATAAAGAAACACGGCCTGTTCTAACAGGAGTAAACTTTAAAAAAGAAGGCAGTAATTTGGAATGTGTCGCAACCGATAGCTATCGTTTAGCACGTAAGGTTGTAAATTTAAACGACACCGGTGACTTTAACATCACAATTCCAGCCAAAGCATTAACAGAAATCGCAAAATCAATTGAACGCGAAAGCAACATTGAGGTTTGCGTCTCCGATAAAAAAGTTCAATTTTGGATTGACCATGTGGTTGTACAATCACGCTTAATTGATGGTATATACCCAGAAACGAACCGTTTGATTCCCGTCGAGTTCAATTACGAACTGGTGGTGGATGCGCGTGATATGTTAAACGCAATCGATCGTGCTTCATTCATTAAGAGCGACGGAATTTCAATCATTCGTTTAACAGCCTCAGAAAATGAAGTTGTGATTTCAACCAAATCACAAGAGGTTGGTTCGTCCAAGGAGAAACTGACTGCGATTTCATACAAAGGACAGCCACTAGAAATTTCTTTTAGTGGGCGTTACGTCTCGGACGCGATCAAGGCATTAACGGGACCCATAGTTAAGATTGAATTCGGGGGTGACATGAAACCCTTTGTCCTTCAACCAACGGACGACGAATCCATTATCCAGTTGGTGTTACCAGTAAGAACATACTCTTAAAACAAGCCCTGCGGGGCTTCTTTAGTGAGGTAGGAAAAAAAGAATGGTTAAAATTAAAGGTGAATACATTACTTTAGGACAATTGTTGAAAAAGGAAGGTTTAATTGCTGCAGGCGGCGAAACACGGTTTTTCATTGAAAACAATTTGATTAAAGTAAACAACGAACTCGAAACCCGTCGTGGAAAGAAGCTGTTTGACGGAGACGTTGTGGAAATCAACAGTGAGAAGTTTGTGATCAAAAATGAAGATTGAGCGTTTACAACTTGTAAATTTTAGAAATTTCGAAAAAACACAAATCGTCTTTCACCCAGAAACGACCATTTTTGTTGGAAACAATGGCCAAGGCAAGACAAATTTATTAGAAAGCATTTATTTCTTGGCGACATCGCGTTCCTTTCGCTTGAAACACGATGGTGAACTCATTAAGCACGGAGCAGAAATGACGCGTGTCACCGGTGTGTTTGAACACAATCGGGTGCATAAAACCATTACCTCCATTGTTCACGACCAAGGCAAGACGATTTTATTAAATAAACAGCCTGTGAGTTCGATAAAATCGATGGTTGGTGAGGTTCCGGTGGTCTTGTTTTCACCATTAGATATGTTTTTCTTTGATGATTCACCAAGAACCCGACGGCGTTTCTTGGATATTGAAGGGTCAAAGTGTGACCAAGTTTACGTTGAAGCGCTCTATCAATACAACAAAATCTTAAAAGAGCGCAATTTATACCTCAAGCAAGACAACATTGATTTTTCTTATTTAGACACACTTGATAGTCAACTGGTCGAAGTTGCGGTCTTGATTATCAACTTCAGAGAAAGATTAATTCAGTTTTTAAATCAGAAAACAAAAACACTTTATGAAAAATTAGCGAAAGAAAATCAAGATATTGAAATTCAGTATCAAGCCATGATTGACTTAGAACAATCAAATCGAAAAGAAGCGGTGCTGGAAAGCATCAAAAACACGCGTGAACGGGATCTTTTATACAAAGTAACCAATACCGGCGTTCATCGCGATGACTTAATCGTTTATTTTAACGAAAAACCGGTTGAAAACGTTGCTTCTCAAGGCCAAAAGCGTTTATTAATTATTGCAATTAAGTTGGCGTTGTTGGAGTTTATTGAGAAAACAACAAACAAAACACCAATATTGTTATTGGATGATGTGTTTTCAGAAATTGATGAAGGCAAGAAGCGTAACTTTATTACCGTGTTGCCGAAAAACATACAAACCATCATCACAACAACAAGTTTGGACGAAATTAGCACGTTACAGTCAAATGCAATGACTGTTTATACGATAAAAGACGGAAGTGCACTAAAAGGAGTGTAAAAAATGAATCCAGAAATTAAAAATTCTTATACAGCAAGTGATATTCAAGTTTTAGAAGGTTTAGAAGCTGTACGCAAACGCCCAAGTATGTACATCGGTACAACATCGGAGCGCGGTCTACACCATTTGATTTGGGAAATTGTAGATAATGCCATCGATGAAGCGTTGGCGGGTTTTGCAGATGAGATCGTGGTCACCATCGATGAAGACAACGTTGTTGCGGTGGAAGACAACGGTCGTGGAATTCCCATCGGAATCCATGAAAAGACAGGACTATCAACCATCGAAACAATTTTCACGATGTTGCACGCTGGTGGTAAGTTTGGATCGGGAGCTTATAAAGTTTCAGGCGGCTTACACGGTGTCGGAGCATCGGTTGTTAATGCTTTGTCAGAATTTCTTGAAGTTCATGTCTATTTTGAAAACAAGGAATATTTCCAGCGTTTTGAAGCTGGAGGGCAAGCAGTGAATGGTGTGACCGTTGTTGGAGATACAGAAAAAACAGGAAGTAAGATTATGTTTAAGGCTGATCCAACAATCTTTGTGGAAACCACAAGTTACAACCACGAGATCATTCGTGACCGTTTGCGTCAAATTGCGTTCTTAAACAAAGGTATTAAGATAGTGTTTAACGATTTACGTTCGCACGTGAGAAGAAATCATATCAAATACCATTATGCCGGTGGTATTAAACAATATGTGAGCTTTTTAAATAAAAACAAAAGTCCGATTCATCAAGATGTTATTTATGTTGAAGGAATCGAAGATGATGTGATTGTTGAGGTTGCTATGCAATACAACAGTGGCTTTGCCAGCAACGTCTATTCCTTTTGTAACAACATCAACACACACGAAGGTGGAACGCATGAAGAAGGATTCCGCATGAGTTTAACGCGGATCATTAATAACTACGCAAAAGAAGCGAACTTGCTTAAAAAAGATGATGAAAATTTATTGGGTGATGATGTACGTGAAGGTTTGATTGCGATTATTTCAATTAAACATCAAAACCCACAATACGAAGGTCAAACAAAAACAAAATTAGGGAACTCAGAAGTGCGTCGGATTGTTTCTGGCGTCTTGTCAGCACAATTGGAGCGTTTCTTAATGGAGAACCCAGACCAAGCTAAAATAAT
>JAAZGU010000097.1 GCA_012511085.1 Erysipelothrix sp.
ATGTCTTCATTCAATAATTCCATGAATTCAATAACCAGTGGAATCACGCTATGAATCGGCGTCATCATGACACGCCCTTGGTACTCACGCACAAACTTGTTGTAGAGGTTGCGACGCTTTTGAAGTTTCTTACCCGCTAAGGTAACCACACTCTCACGCGTGTAAACATAATCATATCCATCCCGCGCGGTACTCACATGAAAATTATCAAACATTTGGGTCGCTAAATCTTTGAATTCAGAGGTTGCAGCACTAATCACAAAATCAAGTTTCATGCTCTTAAAAAGCTCCTTGCCCTTCAACAATGCTTTTTCAATATGTTGGGGCTGACATAAGGGCATAAACAAAAAATGAGTTTCCTTATGTTTTGACATAATCAAAGCATAATCTGCATCGATGTAACGATACAGTGGAAACATGTCTTGCCACATGTACATGTTGATGATGTTGTGGTTGCTCTCTAAATAATTGGCCTGTTTCAAATAATGCGTTAAAATTTCAATATCTGCGAGGGTGACCAACTGCAATGATTCATTCAAATTAATCTGCATTTTTCTCTTGAAAATCTCCTTCAACAACTTTATCGTGATTGATCAGTGACTCCGGTTGTTCCGGTTCCGACTTAAAGGTTTCCGGTCTCATGTTTTTTACTTTCACAAAAAAACTGCCCCACGCAACAATTAAAATACCAATTAAAATCAAAAATATTGGCCACGCTACAATTAAGAGCCCAACTAAGATAACAATCGCTAATACCAGTTTAATAATTCGCATCTGATCACCTTTTAAATTATATCACACTCTCATTTTTAAGAAGGTGTGTTATCGATGTGTTGCATTCTTTCTTTTTGTTTTGTTTTCAAGTTTTCCGCCTGCTCAATAATTTTATTAAAACGGTGTTTGATCCCGGATTTACTCATTTTATTACCCGTATGACTTTGGTAGATTTCAGCCAATTCATTTAAACTGGCATCAGGATTAATTTGACGTAAAATCGCGACTTCTTTTAAGCGCTCATGCAACAACTCAAACATGTCGTGTTGTTGTAGAAACTCGATGGCTTCAATTTGTTTGTTTGCGGCTTTGATGGTTTTCATTTCATTGGCAACTTCACAGTTATCCAAGCGTGTTAATGAGTTTTTAAAGTCACGCTGAATGCGCGTGTCTTCGAAATCCATGACCGCTTCATAAGCAGCAACCGCTCGTAAAAAGTCAGAGATTTTATCAGATGCCTTTAAGTACACCACGTGTTTGTTACGACGTTTGATTATTTTAGCAGGTAAGTTAAACCGTTCCATCAAAGTCACCACAAACTCTGCCATCATTTCATTGGAAAGCGCAATCTCTAAATGGTAATTGCTACTGGTTGGTGAATTGACACTTCCACATGCCAAAAAAGCACCGGCTAAATAGGCACGTGCGCAACATTCTTTGCGCACAACATCGGCAGCAACATGGTTGGTTAAACCATGGGCATCCCACAGCTTTAAATCTTCAAGAATTTTCTTAACCTTTTCTTTCACCATGATGACATAGGTGTAATTTTTCTTGAGTTTAACTTTTCTTAAAATCGACAGTTCTGGTGTTAATTCATAACGCTGTTTTAAAAGCACCCAAAAACGTTTAGCCGTGGTTGGGCTTTCTGTCTTAAAATGCAATTCCCATTGTTGATTTGAAATCGTCAATGAAGCATCACACTGCAAGAGTGCGGCCAGTTGCGCCCGTGCACAACATGGTTTTAATTCATTGAAGGCAATTTCAGATTTAACTTCACTTGCAAATGACAACTAATTCACTCCTTAAATAATAATTCATTCAAAATGTTGGCAACTTTAATTGAATTATGAGTTACCAATCCCTCATCAAAATCAAGCAACTGCGCTTTCACAACCTCATAAGAATGATCCATATCGCGCAACAGCACACGGTGGGTTTCTTGTTCCAAATAGCGAGTCGTGATGTTTTCTGGTATTTTATCATCCGCGACCACCACTAGATTGACATCGCTTAGTGAATGCTGCCGCAAAGCTTCCACGTGATCTTCAACATAGTAACCGTCAGTTTCACCTGTTTCGCTCATCGCATTGCAGACATACACAATCTTGGCTTTGCTGCGTTTCAGTGCTTCTTGAATGTCCTTAATAATCAGATTGGGACAGATGCTGGTGTATAAGCTTCCGATTCCATAAATAATGTAGTCGGCTCTTTCTATGGCTTGAATGGCTTGCTCGGAAGCCCGCACTTCGTTTTGATAAAACACTTCTGAAATACGATTTCGCTTGGTGGGGATGTTATCCTCGCCTTTGACAATGGTTCCATCAATCATGCGCGCATACAAGGTCACCACTTGTAAGGTCGAAGGGACAATGTCACCTTTGACATTTAAAACTTTTGAAATCGTACCAATCGATTCCATGAAGTTTCCACTGTTTTCCATCATTGCTGTCAAAATTAGGTTGCCTAAATTATGGCCTCCTAATTCTGATGTTTCCAATTCTTTAAAACGATAGCCCATCAATCGCGACAACAAGGTTTCTGATTTTGCCATCGCAATCATCACATCACGAATATCTCCCATGGCTGGGATTGCATACATTTGTCGCAAGCGGCCCGTGGAACCCCCATCATCCGCAACCGTCACCAAACTTGTCAGGTGAATGTCATCGATGTGCTTTAAACCACGCAACAAGATTGCCTGGCCACGGCCACCCCCGATGACCACAACTTGTTTCTTACGCATCATGCACCTTCATATCACGGTGGCGCTTGTAACATTGGTATTGTTTCGAAAACTGTTCATACAAATAATTCACCACCACAACCGAACGGTGTTGGCCCCCCGTGCATCCGATCGCAACCGTGAAATGGTTTTTCCCTTCTTTCACGTATTCTTTAAAAGAATAATCAAGAAAATCATCCAATAAATGCAAGTAGTCCTGTGTTTGTGTTTTTGATAACACAAATTGCTTAACATCCGCATCCTCACCGTTTTTTAATTTTAACTCCGGCACCCAAAATGGATTGTCTAAAAACCGCACGTCAAACAATAAGTCTGCATCCATGGGTATCCCGTTTTTAAATCCAAAGGAAATAAAACTAAGACTAAAAACCGGGGAAGAAGTCAAACGAAAACTTTCCTGCAATTTGTGTCGTAATTCCATGACCGTTAAATTTGAAGTATTAATGGACAAATAAGCTTTGTCTTTATAGGCTTCCAACATTTCTTTTTCAACTTCAATGGCTTCTTCCAGTGAGCGTGCCTTGTTTGATAACAACATGGGATGGGTGCGACGTACCGATTTATAACGTGTTAATAATACTTTCGCATCCGCCTCCAAATACAAGATCCGTAAATCCGCATCAATGTTACGAAAACGTCTGACAAAGTCAGGTAAATCACTGGCACCGGTCGCAATCGCCATGTTTTGAAACCGTAGATCATGTTCATCAACGGCCAAGTGAATCAGCTCATTTAATAATTGCGGTGGGAATTGGTCAATCGCATGATAGCCCATATCTTCTAGGATTCCCATTGCGGTTGTTTTACCTGCACCACTCATGCCTGTTACTAAGATAATTTTCTTTGCGCTCATACTGTATCCTCTGTTTCTCACCTTATTATATCACTAATTAAAACCATGCAAGGCAAATAAAAGAAAGCCTTATGCTTTCTTTTTTAACTTGAGTTCTTGTAAATATTGAAAGGCTTGTTGTGCCGCAACCGCCCCATCGGAAGTTGCCGTTACAATTTGACGCAAACCTTTTTGATTCACATCACCCGCACCAAACAAACCTGGAATCTGCGTCTCCATCATATCGTTGACCAACAAATATCCTTCAGTGTCGGTCACATTTAATTTGGAAACCATAGCCGTTGCTGGGTTGGCGCCAATGTATTGAAAGACCGCCTTAACTTGTACCGTTTGTTTTTCACCCGTGTGGGAATGGGCAATTTCAAGGCCACTGATTTTATTATCCTCTAAGAGATAAGCTTGCGGTTTATGGTTAAAAATGAATTCAATCTTTGGATTGGCATAGGCAATGTCAACTGCCATTTGATCTGCACGGAAGACATCCCGACGCATGATGATGTACACATGCTTGGCAAACTGTGTCAAATACACCGCTTCTTCCAGTGCCGAGTTACCCCCACCGATGACACTCACAACCTCATCACGGTAAAAGGCACCATCGCATACGGCACAAAAGGAAACCCCTTTGCCGACGTATTGTTCTTCATTTTCCAAGCCCAAACGATTTTCAACCGTGCCACTTGCGAGTATCACACTTTTTGAAAAGTAAACATTATCTTGTGTTACAACTTCAAAAGTATCGTCTTCTTTGATGATGTCTTCCACCATGCCGTATTGATACTCAACCCCCAAATGGGAAGCATGATCAAACATGGACATGGCTAAATCAACACCCATCACATTTTTAATGCCTGGCCAGTTTTCGATGATGTATGTCTTTACAAGTTTACCGCCTGGTGCTTCCGGTTCCAACATCAATGTTTTTAAACCGGCACGCGCCGCATACACACCTGCGGTCATGCCCGCTGGTCCGGCGCCCACAATGATTATGTCGTAGAGCGTGTCCATTCCACATCATCCTTTCTCAAGATTTCTAATAATTCTCGCATATCCGTAATTAATTCATTCGGTTTGTGGGTCATGATTTC
>JAAZGU010000098.1 GCA_012511085.1 Erysipelothrix sp.
GAGTATCTACCAACCAAAGGCTGGTAACTTTCAATCTCAGCAACGACCATATGTCCAATTTTGATGCGCTCTCCTTTTTTTGACTTTAAAGGAATCCATTGACTGATACTTTGATCTAAGCTTTCTAAATACAATTTCTTGTTCTTGCTTTTAACACGACCCACAAGCTGGGTTCTGTAACGTTTAATAACCTTAACAATTTGACCAATTGCCTCATTTTTCTCACGTTTAACACTCGCCATCACCGTGTCTTTGTTTAAAGCACTATTAAGATACGGTGCCGGGACAAACAAATCTTCTTGCAACTGGTCGCTTTGAAGAAAACCATAGCCTTTGGGATGAATTAAAATCGTGCCAACGATTAAGTTCGCCATTTCCGGGGTAATGACTTTTTGTTTTCTACTCATCATTACAATCCCTTCATCAACAAGCACCGTGATTATTTTTTGCATCTCACCCATTGAAACATCAAAAAAAGTAGCCAATTCATCAATTGTTTTGGCTTGATAGTGAGATGATAAAAGATGTTGTTTTACTTTATGAATCAATAATTTCCTCCCATAAAAAAAGGCCGGTGGCCTAGATAATACGAATGACTACGACTAATACAAAGAAAAGGATACCCATCACTAACGTCAAGTTAGAAATGAATTTTTCGGGGCCACGTTCCTTTGTGTTCGCAAATAAATTTAATCCGCCGCTTCCAGTAAAAGCACTGCTGATACCTTCCGATTTTCCACTTTGTAAAAGTGAAAGGATAATTATCGATGCGGCTACAATCATTAATAAAACGTCTAAAATCATAGTAATACCATCCTTAATTGCTTTTACATTGTATCAAAAGCAATCTATAAAAGCAATCCAACCACTGCTTAATGATACAAAAGAAAAGGGAAGTTTCCTTCCCTTAATCCATTATTTTAAATTCGTGAATGTGTCTTTCCCCGGGAAAATCGCAATGTCATCAAGTTCATCTTCGATACGAATCAATTGATTGTATTTCGCCAAACGATCAGTACGGCTCAATGAACCCGTTTTGATTTGACCTGCATTGAATGCAACCGCAACATCCGCAATTGTTACGTCTTCGGTTTCACCGGAACGGTGCGAGACAACGGATGTGTATCCTGCTTTACGTGCCATTTCCATGGCATCAAAGGTTTCAGACAAGGTACCGATTTGGTTAACTTTAATTAAGATTGAGTTTGCGATACCACGATCAATACCCTCTTTTAAAATCTTTGGATTGGTGACAAACAAGTCATCACCAACGATTTGGATTTTCTCTCCGAGACGCTCGGTCAAACGTTTCCAACCGTCCCAGTCTCTCTCGCCTAAACCATCTTCGATGGAGATGATTGGGTATTTATTGACCAACTCTTCATAGAAATCAATCATTTGATCGGTTGTCTTAACATCACCGGTTGATTTTTTAAAGACGTAAACATCTTTTTCAGCATCATAAAATTCAGTTGCCGCGACATCAAGGGCCAACACAACTTCTTCACCTGGTTTATAACCAGCTGCTTCAATTGCTTCCACGATGACTTCCAGTGGTTCTTCATTTGAACTTAAGTTCGGTGCAAATCCACCTTCATCACCAACCGCTGTAATATGACCTTTGTCTTTTAAGACTTTCTTTAGGTTGTGGAAAATTTCCGCACCCACGCGCACTGCTTCTGTAATTGATTTGGCGCCGACTGGCATAATCATGTACTCTTGAAAGTCAACGGATGAATCCGCATGGGAACCACCGTTAATCACGTTCATCATTGGTACTGGAAGTGTTTTCGCATTAAAGCCACCCAAGTATTTATAAA
>JAAZGU010000099.1 GCA_012511085.1 Erysipelothrix sp.
AGCGAGCCAATCACATCCGCTAGACCGCCACTTTTAATAAAAGGTAATCCTTCTGCTGCTACAAAATATACTTTTTTCATGGCACCCTCCTAAATTCGATCTCGACGTTTCACATAAACAGGCGCATCCAAGCTCCCTTTGAGATTGTTTACTTTGGAAACCACGGAATGTTTATCGACAATCACATGGTCCAAATGAATGCCTTTGCCAACTTTGGAGTCCGGCAAAATCGTTGAGTTAATGACAACCGCACCTTTTTCAATGACAACGTTACGTCCCAAAACGCTGTTGATGACGGTACCGTTGACACGACACCCATTGGCAACCACACTGTTGCTTACCAGCGCATGCTCACCGTAACGTGTCGGTGGTGAATCGCTGGTACGTGTCAAAATCGGCCATTTTGAGTTAAAGAACTTTTTGTTGACCTCATAATTGGTTAACTCGAGGTTGGCACGATGAAATTCTGCCAAAGAGTTAATCGGATACACAATCCCACGATGGGGATACGCACGGATATCAAGTTTATCCAAATTGTCGCGAATCACGTTGCTGAACCAATAGAGTGAACTTGTTTCATAGCCTTGATCACAAAGCTTCAAAAACAAAGATTTACTCATGATGTAGGTTTCAAGTGATACATTGCGTTGTTTGTACTTACCAAGGTTTTTACCCATGCGAGTGATGCGTTTATCTTTTTCAATAAACATGGTGTCACATCCAATGAATGATTCCCTTGCGTTTTTCTCATTGCTATAGACCATGGTAATATCAGCACCGGATTCACGATGCGCTTTTAGCACTGGATTAAAATCAATGGTGTAAAGTAAATAGCTTGAAGCTAGAATGACCGTATCCTTCTTGGCTTCTTCAATGAATTGACGATTCGCTAAAAAAGCACGGATGTCGGTGTTGTAAGCTTCCGATTGAAAGGTTTCTTCACCGTGATGCACTCTTAATTTCCCAAGTTTTGAATTGATATTGAAGGAACGCCCCGATCCCAAATGTTCATACACGGAACGCGGTTTGTTTTTCACATAAACTTGAATGTTATTGACACCCGAGTTGGATAAGTTTGACATCATAAAATCAATTAAACGATACCTGCCTAAAAACGTTAACGAAGGAATCGGACGATAATCCGTTGGCCCTTGCACATTAACGGTTGCTTCTTCAAATTTAATAATTCCTAATACATCTTTCATGATCGCCCCTCCTAAACATTTTTATGAATGAGCATAACTTCTTGCCCACGTTTTGTTTTTAATACTTTGTTTGCGGAAATCTTAACATCGGGTCCGACAAGCACCTTTTTTAATTGGGCGCCTTCGTTAATCACGCTGTTAGGCATGATGACACTATCTTTGATGACCGCACCCTTTTTCACAACCACGTTGGTAAAGAGTACTGAATTTTCAACATGGCCGTTGATGACACAACCTTGATTGACGATGCTTGACTTCACAACTCCTTCTTCTTGAATGATTTGTGGCGTCGCCGCAACATCTTCGGTGTAAATCCGCCAACTGGAATCCATTAAATCGAGTTTGTTACGCTCTTTTAACAAATCCATGTTGGATTCCCACAAGCTGTCAATGGTTCCCACATCTTTCCAATAACCTTTGAAACGATAAGCAAACAACCGCTTGCCCTTGTTTAACAATGTTGGAATGATGTTTCTGCCAAAGTCATGATGCGATGTTTCATCCACCTCATCCAACAACAACTCTTTCCGCAGTGTTTTCCAATCAAAAATATAAACCCCCATGGACGCTAGATTGCTCTTAGGTTCCTCTGGTTTTTCTTCAAATTCATAAATTTTATTGTTTTCATCCGCGTTCATAATCCCAAAGCGACTGGCTTCCCTTAAAGGAACCTCCAAAACGGCGATGGTCACATCCGCTTGATTTTCGATGTGGAAATCAAGCATGAGTGAATAATCCATCTTGTAAATATGGTCACCCGATAAGACGAGCACGTATTTGGGATTGTACTGATCGACAAAGTCAATGTTTTGGGTAATCGCATCCGCAGTACCGCGATAGAGTCCAAAACCTTCCGACTTCTCACGGGGCGGTAACACAAAGACGCCGCTGTTTTTCGCGTCCAAGCCCCACTTTTCATCTTGCGCCACGTATGAGTTTAAAAGCACAGACTCATACTGCGTCAACACACCCACAACTTGAATGCCCGAATTTGCACAGTTGCTTAAAGGAAAGTCGATGATCCGATACTTACCCCCAAAAAACACAGCCGGTTTCGCAACTTTATCTGTGAGCTCCAGTAGGCGTGTGCCCCTGCCACCAGCAAGGATCATAGCCAACATATTATTTTGTTTCATGGTAGATAAACCCCCTGATATATTGTTACCTTCATTATACCTTGTATTGAGTGCAATTTATAGTCATTCATGCAATAAAAAAGAACAGCTTCACTGTTCTTTCACAACTTCAAATAATTTCATACGCGCCAACAAATCCATAATCCCATAACCAATAATCATCACCAGCGGAATCATAAAGGATACCTTGATGACCCTGACCAAGAAGCTCAGCATTACCGGAATTTTATACATGGCATACAACCATGTTGGGGTAAAGACCAAGGTAATGCTTACTTCCACAAGCAAGGTCGCAATCGTCCAAAGCGACAACAAACCACCCAAAGGATGATAGCGTTTTTGAAGCCAGCTCATCAAGAAAATCAAGCCCACCACCAGCACGATATTAAACAGACTAAGTGCCACTTTGATGAGAGTCGTAATGTGAATGATGTTGCCTTCAATCACAATGTCATTGGTACTCCACAAATGCGTGAGTGAACCCACTAAAAACAAAAGCAACAAGCCATACACGATTGGATTGATGTTGCGTTTCGCAACATGCTTGGCATTTAAAAATAAAAAGCCCGGGATCACTCCCATGAGCACTTTATTCAAAGTAAACCCAAAAAATGGAAAGCCGGTCGGGGTCACAATCAAGCCGATTGCATCTTGAATGACGCCACCAATTAAGGCCCATCCAGGACCAAAAAGCACCCCAATAAACATCAAAGGAATATGTAAAAAGTCTAAACGTAAACTCGGAAATCCAAACAAAGGAACCATAATCGAAAAAAACTGTAACACAATGG
>JAAZGU010000100.1 GCA_012511085.1 Erysipelothrix sp.
TTCCTTATTTAACAACGATTATCGTATTAGCCTTTACATCGAAACGGTCCGCAGCTCCAAAAGCAGCGGGGGAACCTTACGATCCTGGTAAACGTTAAAATCATCGCCTGCGGGCGATGATTTTTTTATCATGTATTAATATTTATTTTTCTGATCTTAAGGTCGCACCACTGAGTTGTGACACAGCCAGGACACTGACCATCACATCTGGGTCGATAGCAAACATAATCTTTTTAACATGCGGGATGTGTTTGCGTTTAATGGTCATCACTAGCGTCGGACGTTCAGCATGTTCTATACCAGTTGCTTTAAGTTGCGTGAGTGCATGCCCATGTTCGCGCAGTTGGATTGCCACTGTTTCTGCCAGGGCATCATCCACAAACACCGCAATGACGGTGGCGTAGCCCAGCGCAATCTTTTCTTCTAAAAGCGAACCAAGCACATTACCGCTGGCAAAGGCCAAAATAAGAACAAGAATTTTAAAGGTATCATCCATAAAGCCACTTAAGGCAGAAGCGGTAATCGTGATCCAAAAACCATATTCTAAGATCGCAATCATGGCGCCAATTGTGCGTTGGTTGCGATGAATAAGCAAGGATCTTAAAGAAGCCAAAGATACTTCAATAAGTTTACCAAAGAAGATAAAGAAATAAACAAGCGGTGATGAACCTGTTAGAAAATTTGTAATTGCGTTCAATGTAATGCTCCTTTATGGTTGTAAGGCTTGATAAGCGCTTGCGATTTGCGCCGCCAAATGCGCGTTATGAAAGACAAGCTGCATGTTTGATTCTAAACTATCGCCACCGGTAATTTCTTTCACCTGCGCTAAAAGAAAAGGTGTGGTTGCTTTTCCGGTGATGTTTTGGGCTTTTTGTAAGGCCAGCGCTTGGGTAATTGCTGCGTCAATGACTTGCGGGTCCATGGCGTAGGCTTTTGGGATTGGATTGGCAATCACCAGACCACCATGCAGGCCTAAGTCCCATTTAATCTTCATGGCTTTTGCGATTGCATGTGGTGTTTCAAGCTTAACATCAACCCCATAACCACTTTTAGTGGTATAAAAAGCAGGGAAGTCATCGCTTTGATAGCCAATGACAGGTACGCCGTGTGTTTCAAGATATTCAAGCGTTAAGCCAATGTCTAAAATCGATTTGGCTCCAGCACACACAACGGCGACATCCGTATGTGCAAGTTCAAATAAATCTGCAGAGATATCAAAACTTGTTTCTGCCCCGCGATGGACACCACCGATGCCTCCGGTTGCGAAGACCTTGATGTTGGCAAGCTTTGCGAACACCATGGTCGCTGCGACGGTCGTTGCCCCATGGCGGCGCGCCTGCAACACAAAGGGGATGTCTTTGCGCGACACCTTTAAAACATCCTTAGCTTGCGCTAAGATTTTTAGTTGCGTAGGATTCAAACCGATTTTAATACGTCCATCGATGATGGCGATTGTTGCTGGTACGGCCCCTGCATCACGAATAATGCTTTCCACATGATTGGCCATCTCAATGTTTTGCGGGTAGGGCATACCATGTGAAATGATGGTTGACTCAAGTGCAACCAGCGGTTGGTTATTAGCCTTTGCTTTTAAGACTTCATCGCTATAGTCGATGTATTGATTAAACATAAGCTTGCTCCTTGATTGTTTTTAATAACAGCGTTTCGCTGAATTCTGGATGAATGCTTTGCTTGGATTTTAAGGTAATGGCGGCACTCGCTAAGGCAAAGTGCATGCTTGCTTGGTAATTGTAGTCATGCATGATTCCATAAATTAAACCGGCTAAAAAAGCATCGCCAGCACCTGTCGTGTTGACTATCTGACTTGCATAAGCCGCGAAAGGGTAGGATTTTCCTTGTTTAATAAGCAAGGCGCCATCTTTACCAAAGGTAATCACCACGTGCCTAACTTTTTGGGCTAAGCGTAGAAAGTTGGCATCGTTGGGGGTGCCCATGAGCACTTGCGCTTCGTTTTTATTAATTTTTAATGTATCGATGGCATGCAGATGCGGTTTGATTTTGATAACCTTGCTGCTGGATACACCATCCACAAAAAAACGTGTGTTTTTAAAATGTGTCAGTAAATAATCTAGCGTTGCTTGGGGTAAGTTGGTATCCAGGACACAAACGTGTGCGTTTTCAATCAAGCTACGGTGGTTTTGAATGAAGGGCACATCAAGCAAATCAAGCACATCCATCGCGTTAATCCCCAGCAACAAATCGTTGTTTTCATCCAAGACACTCAGATAGGTTGCGGTTGGATGGGTGTCGCTTATAACACAGTGCTCCATGTTGAGGTTGATGGTTTGTGCATGGTTACGGATTTGATGGCCGTAAGCATCAGCGCCTAAGGCACTAAGTAAGATCGTTTTTAAATTCAAACGGGCACAGTTTTCAGCAATGTTGCGTCCCACGCCACCGTATGCGGTGGTGATGGTACCAATGTTGGACTCACCATAAACCAAACTTTGTGTTGCTTGGCCAAACACATCCATGTTTGTACCACCGATAATAAGGACATAGGGTTGTGACATCAGCCGGCCTCCTTTATTTAACAATTATAACAAATCCAAAATAAAAAGGCGTGGTGTTTCACGCCTTTTCCTTATTTAATTAATGGTTCTCGATGTTTGTTGATGAGATCGTTTCTCAGATTGAAGAGCTTTAAGGACAAGTCCACATAATACTTGCTTGGAAATGCCAAACGTTTCATCTCATCGTACAAGGTGTCCATTTGCGCTTTACAATATTGTTTCACCGCATCAATGCTTGGCATCTCATAGACACGCTTGCCTTGTTTAAAGATAGGCACCAGCATGTTTTTAAAGGTGTAGTTGCTGATTAGTTTTTGTTTCCAGGTGGCGTTGGGATCAAAAAGTAAGAATTCATCCTCAGGGACCACTTCATCATCTAAAAACAAACAGTCAGCCAGGGCCATGTTGGTGTCTTTGTCATAAAAACGAATAACCTTTTTCACACCCGGGTTTGTCATTTTTTCGATGTTGTCACTGATTTTAATTTTTGGTTCCATGACATCGTTTTCTTGGAAGGCCACCAATTTATAGACACCGCTGATCACGGGGTCTAATTTGGCGGTGATGATGTTTTCACCAATTCCAAAGCCATCAATTTCCGCATCTTGGTTGATGAGTTCTTGGATGATGTTTTCATCCAAAGAATTGCTGGCGATGATGTGCGTGTCGTGCAATCCGGCAGCATCTAGCATCTTCCGTGCCTCTTTTGATAAATAGGACAAGTCACCGGAATCGAGTCGAATTGCTTTTAAATGATAGCCATTGGGAAGCAAGTAATCGTGGGCAACTTTAATGGCATTGGGTACCCCAGAACGTAAGGTGTCGTAGGTATCAACCAACAAGACACAATTGGTGGGGTTGATCTTACAATAACTTAAAAAAGCATCGTATTCACTGTCAAAGAGTTGCACATAAGAGTGGGCAATCGTGCCCGTCACTGGGATATCAAATACAAAGCCGGCTTGCGTGTTGGAGGTGTTTTCAAAACCACCAATGTAGGCAGCGCGTGCTCCTAAAACGCCCGCATCAAAACCATGGGCACGGCGGGCACCAAATTCCATGGCCAGCCGGTGTTGCGCCACGTGTTTGATTTTACTGGCTTTGGTTGTAATCAAGGTTGGATAATTGACGCATGCCAATAAAATGGTTTCCATGAGTTGCGCTTCGATGAGGTTGCCACTCACGCGCACCAGCGGTTCATTGGCAAAACAGAGCGTGCCTTCTGGCATCGCATGAATATCCAAGCTTAATTTTAAATCGCCAAGATATTCTAAGAAATCTTCGGTGAAATACTCAGTGGAACGCAAATAATCAATGTGTTCTGGCTCAAAGGAAAAGTTTTCCACCAATTTAATAAATTCATGCAGACCATTGAAAAGCATGTAGCCACCATCTTGGGGGATGCGGCGCACAAACATATCAAAGGTTGCCTTTTTGTTTTGAAGATTTGCTTTAAAGTAAGATTGGGCCATCGTCAATTCATAAAAGTCGATGTACAGGGGTAAATTAACATTGCTCGAGTGTAACATGATCGTAAACTAAAACTCCTAACTGTTTCATTAATGTGTAGGCCATTTCATTGAAAATGGCTTTGTTGTGATTTTCAATATGGAAAGTGTCACTGGTGTCCGTGGTCACGATGACGTTGGACTCATAATTGTGTTCGTGCAAATAAGCTAACAACGTCGATGCAAAGTTTAAGACACAGATGTCAGTCACACACCCAACCACGACATAATTTTTATAAATCGGTTGGTCCTTGAACCACGCAATGAACTCCGGTGCTAGAAACCCGTTGATGCTGTTTTTGTTGAGCCGCACAATCACGTCCTCATACACTTTCAATTCATCGACAAGTTCACTTTCATGACTACCAGCGATACAATGTGGTAAAAACGCACTGAATTCACGACTATCTTTTTCATGAGCATCGCATAAAGCAATGATTGGATAGCCTTTGGATTTAAAATCCTTGATAATTTCCTCAATCGGTTTGATAATATGAGCAATGGATTGGTCAGCCATTGGACCTTCTTTGATGAAGCCATTGATCACATCCACAATAACCAAACAAGATTGTGGTGATGTTTCTTTCATAAATCGCACCTCGCTTATGGTAATATTATATCAAATTCATCAGGAGGTTGTATGCAAACAAAGCAAAATCAATTAAATCCGTGGGCAAGCCATCTTAAAAACACAGACAAATACAAGGATGTCACCTTGGTGGCGCGGATGCGAATCCCTTTAACAAAAACAAACGCCACGTTGGCAGCCCTTTATTTAGTGCTTGTTGAGGACCGTAACGTTTTTTATCCCAGCAAAGCCACCATGTTAGCCGCAAAGGATGCTTTGTACGGATGTACCTTTGGCAGTGAAGTGGTTGGCTATCATGACCATATGGTGCTTCAAATCGCAAGCAAAGTCATTGATGTGCGGTTTGTGGAGCAAGCAGACTTATACGTTCAACACTACGCTTGGTTTTTAAAAATGATAGAGGCACCGCTTGTGAATGAGGCGACCTTAAAAGAAGCGAAGCAAGTCGTTAAAGATCGTTTGTTGCGGGATTTTGATCAGCCTTCCAAATACGCACAAATTCGTGCTTTTGAAAGTTTGGGTGCGGATGTGGTGCTGGCAATTAATTTGGATGGCGATCTTAAAA
>JAAZGU010000101.1 GCA_012511085.1 Erysipelothrix sp.
GGACGCAACAAGGCAGGGTCTAAAACATCAGGACGGTTGGTTGCAGCAATCAACACCACACCGGAATTATCCGTAATGCCATCCATCTCCACTAACAATTGGTTAAGGGTTTGTTCACGCTCATCATGACCACCACCGACCCCAGCACCACGCTGACGGCCAACGGCATCAATCTCATCGATAAACACAATACACGGTGCGGTTGCTACCGCTTTTTTAAACATGTCGCGGACACGGCTTGCGCCAACTCCAACAAACATTTCCACAAAGTCAGATCCAGAAATGGAGTAAAACGGCACATCCGCTTCCCCGGCCACGGCTTTTGCAAGTAAGGTTTTACCGGTACCCGGTGCTCCAACTAAGAGCACACCTTTTGGAATCCGAGCTCCCATAACCGCAAACCGTTTTGGATTTTTCAAATACGAAATCAGTTCCGCTAATTCCTCTTTTTCCTCTTCACAACCCGCAACGTCATCAAAGCGTACTTTGGTATCACCTTCAAGCCGCGCACGTGAGCGCCCAAACTCAAAGGCCTTAGAACTGCCTCCGGTATTCATGCGTGTTAGTAAGAAAAAGGCAAAAATCCCAAACAATAAGAAGGGTATAATTTGAATTAAGGTTTCTACAAACACATTGCTTTCGTAAGGATTGACAATCGTTATCTTTTCAACATGACGTGTCAATTCCTCCATGAGTGTGTTTGTTTGATTTTCGGTATTAGGAATCCGGGCGCTAAAACTAATTTTCTCGCCATCTTTTTCATAAATTCCTTTGATATCAACAACAACGTTACTCACCGATACTGTCGCTTCTTCCACAGTATACTTATCTAGTAGTTGATTAAATTGATTGTAATCCATTCTTTCAACTGCTGAACGGTTTAGTATGGATGACAAACTAAACACTGCCAATACTACAATCAAATAAGGAATCATATTTATAAAGCGTCTATTTTTCATGTGTCACTCCTTATTTATAAAACTCATCTTTCAATATGCCAACATACGGCAAATTACGATATTTTTCATTAAAGTCTAAACCAAATCCTATCACAAACTCATTAGGGATTTCAAACCCCACAAAGTCGGCATCAATATCTATGAGCCGGCGACTTGGTTTATCTAACAAGGTTATAATCTTAACTTCACTTGCACCTTTATTGAAGAGCAAACGTTTCACTTCTTGAATCGTGCGACCCGTGTCCACAATGTCTTCAACCAAGAGAATCGGCAACCCTTTAATTGATTGGTTCAAGTCTTTAATAATACGGACATCCCCAATCGATTCCGTGCCTTCATAACTTGATACGTCCATAAAATCAATCTCAATATCAAGATCAATGTGTTTCATTAGCTCCGATAAAAAGGGAATCGATCCTTTTAAAATCGCCACCAACAAAGGCATACGCTCATAGTCGCGATAAAAATCATTCACAATGTGACCGAGTTCTTTGCAACGTTCAATAATCGCTGCTTCACTAACTAATACTTCTTTTACGTCTTGGTGCAAGATGCTCATATTTCCTCCATGCATTGCTTATTTTAGCACAAATAGATTGGGATTGTTAGTAAAATGGTCGATATCACATCGCCATCCCACAACATAGATAAGTTCTTGGTTTTTATTCACAATCACAGGCCAACATTGGCGTTGATGCCATGGAATCCGCATCGCATTGAACCATGTTGTTAGTTTTTGATGCCCAAACTCAAGTTTGATTTTATCTCCTGGCCGTGCGTTACGAACCGTGATTGGAAAGTCGTTGGCAAAGATATGAAAACCCATTTGTGCATCACCTTGTTCACTCAAGGTGAAATATTTTGTTTTTATGTTCTTAATTGTATCAAATGTGTACTCATAATGACAGGCATATTTTTTATCAAGCTGTAAGAACCCAGCCTGATAATAAAAGATATACGGTTTTACAAGCCCAATTTCACCCACGTGATTGGTCTGAACTTGTTGCAGGATATCATCAAGAAAACGTTTGGAAATACTGTGTGGGTAAGCTTGCTTATCTAAATAAAGCCACAAGAGCTCCCGCTGCTCTGCTTTTTCAAGACCCAGCAATTGATCAATATTAAGTTGCTCCTGCAACAAAGGTTGAAGATTAGCACGCATGGTTTCTAAGGCTTGGTTTGCAACTTTGGCTTTTTCAAGCAAGGCTTGCTTATCTTCTTCGCTAAAACTTTCCAATTGTTTGCGAATCCGATTGCGTGTGTAACGCATGCTCAGATTGCTTTCATCTTCAAAAAATTTGACCTTATGTTTTTCATTGTAAGCCACCAATTGTGCTTTGGTCACATTCAATAAAGGACGTTTCACCACCATACCATCTATGGTAATACGTGGCTGCAAGCCATAAAAGCGTACCCGATGGCCGCGCTTGAATTGCCACAAGATGGTTTCCAAATGATCATCCAAGTGATGGGCAAGCAACACACCTTGCGCTTGGTGCTGCTCAATCAATGCTTTAAAGGTTTGATAACGAAAGTCGCGAGCTCGCTTTTGAAAATTGCGTTTAATGGCGGGTGCATCGACAACTACAAGCGGTATATGATGCGCATCACAAAAGGATTGCACATAGGCAATCTCATCGGCAGCAGCCATGCGGGTCCCATAGTTAATGATGCACGCTATCACATCCATCTTATAGGCAATGCACATGTGCAACAAAGCCATCGAATCGTTTTGGCCGGAGACTCCGACCAACCATTTTCCACTTAAAGCTTCAAACATTACCTCACCGGTACCATTATACCAAATTCCAACTTCACGTGATGATGGATAACAACTGGTGTTTCAAGCGTTTGAACAAGTCACTTTCAACTGCCACATGCGCTTTCACATTGATGATGCGTGCCTTATTAATAAATTTCGCATCGTGTAAAAAACAAACAGACTGGCGATGCAAACC
>JAAZGU010000102.1 GCA_012511085.1 Erysipelothrix sp.
AACTCATCAACAAACCGATGACGATTCCAATCCATTTCATTGCGTCACCATTATATCAAAAATCAGGTGGATTTAAAGAACATACGACAGAAATGGTCTCCCCATCCAGCGTTTCATGGGCCGCCAGTGACTGTTCAATGACCCACCCCTCCCCTTCAATCTCAAGTTCCAACTGACTCAGTTGGGCAAACATTTGCACTTCTTTTTTTGATAAGCCTTTTAAATCAACCATGGTGGTTAAGGGTTGATTAGTTTTAATAAAGACATGGCTTGTATTCAGCAGTTTATCCAAGCCATCAAAAGAGGTTTCAATGATGCGATCACCATCACCCAGTAAGGTGTAGTGCATGGCATGTTCCAAAGCAAATTGCTCAAAAAGGCTCACTTTCTGGTTGATGAAATGCGGCATGTCCAGCACTTGTGTTTCCACGGCTTCAACGTCCTCATCATCTGGTCCTTGATCACTTAAGTGATACACCATCGCAATCTTGCGTAAGAGCGTTTTAATAGGTTCATTTTCACGCGCGGGGGTGATGCCCCCCGGTGCAATGAAACCATAGAAAACTGATATTTTAGGCTGATCTGCAGGTAAACCTATCACCACGGAGTTCAAGGTCCGGTCCTTGTAGTAACCGTTGGGTCCAATCAAATGCGCGGTTCCGGTTTTACCCATGATGCTCACATCAGGAATGCCATAGTAACGGGCCGTGCCTTCTTTGGCGGTTGTTGTCATCAAGCGCTGCACTTCTTTGGCGGTGCTGGCTTGAATCGGCATGCTAACAATTTCAGTTGGAAATTCCTGCAAGGTTAAGCCGGTTTTCCCATCCAGAATCGCATCCACGATTTTAGGTTTGACCATAACACCATCATTGAAAATCGCACTGTAAGCCTGCATGAGCTGCAAGGTGGTCATGGACGACCCTTGCCCATAGCCACTAGTAATCATTTCAATTGGATAACGAAAGGCTTTAACACCGTTGTTTTCTAAAACCCCGACAATGTCTGTCTTTTTAAAGAAACCAAAACGATCCATGTATTGTTCATAATCTCTCACTGAGATATTATTCGTTAACAAAGTCGCAATTGCGGTGTTTAAACTGACTGAAAAGGCACGATCAAAATTAACGATGCCCCAATCACGCCGGTTGGCGTTGTAAATGGTGGTGCTGGCTTGGGAAGCAGAGGCCACCTGAATCGGTAACCCGTTGGAAACCCCCATGTGGAAGGCACCGCTGGCGTAGGTTGCTTGGCCGTTGTAACGCCCTTTATCAATCGCCGTTGCATACACAAAGCTCTTCATGGTGGAACCCGGTTCAAAGACACCCTGAGAAATCACATTGTCGTAATCATCAATGTTCATGGTGTTTGGATCAAAGCCTGGAGTTTGTCCCCAAGCTAAAATCCGACCGGTATCGACTTCCATAACCAAGGCCCAGGTTTGGTAGGCATTGACGTTTTCTTGCGTTTGTTTAATGGCTAATTCCAGGGTTTCTTGAATTCTGCGATCCAAAGTCAAGACAACCGTGTTGCCATCGACGGCATCTTCTTGTTGGTTGTACATGTCTTTGTAATGAAAACCACTGATATCACTTTGGTAGTGACGATAGCCGTTTTGACCCGTGAGCATGGTGTTGAAATTGGCTTCAATGCCCATGCGTCCCGTGTTGCTTTTGCTGGCATCATCGTATTGGGCGAAACCAATCAGATGACTCGCAAATTCACCGTAGGGGTAATTGCGACTCACCATGGTCTGAAACTCAATACCCGGTAAATCCAAGGCCATGATTTCATTTTTTTGATTCAAGGATAAATTTTTACCCTTAACGCCCAACTCCGTCTGATATAAATCTTGGTTCAAGAGCTGTAAGATCGCATGCTCCTCCATGTCCAAGATCGGTGCCAAGGCTTGCGCTGTGGCATTGATATCAACAACGTAAGCGGGTTTGTTGTTGACGCCTTTTCGACTTTCGTCCAAATATAAAATAATTTTATAAGTGATGACATCTTCGGCCAACACATTGTGATCAGCATCAACAATTAAACCACGACTGGCCAAGATGTTTTCTTTTTTGATGTAAACTTGATTCGCTATTTCTTTGATGTCAGTTTGGGAATAAACGTGTTTACCACCAATCACCACGACAAAAACATTAGCACTGATAACGCTAATGATTAAGAAAAATATTGAAAACCACACCAACAAGGTGATGTTGGTGCGTTTATGGGTTTTTAGTGGCGATGGTGATGACATTTTGATTGACACTCTCATATCCTTCTTGATGCGCTAAGCCGACGATGCGGTTGTAATTGCTCAAACGTTGGATATCAACACTCAAAGCTTCTTTTTCATTGGATAAGCTCACGATTTGGCGCTCCATCTTTTGGATTTGCACACTCAGTGATGCTTGATACGCCCTTAGAAAGATCGCACTGCCAATGCGGCCGATAAAGGCTAATAAAAACAGGAAGATGATCCAACCTCGGTGGCGATGCACACGTTTCTTGATTGTTTTCTTTTTAGCCATATCTCTATCTCCTTCTAATTGCGCGTAGCTTCGCGCTTTTACTGCGCGGGTTATTTTCTATTTCACTGG
>JAAZGU010000103.1 GCA_012511085.1 Erysipelothrix sp.
TATATAAAAAAAGGATGACATGCATCCTTTAGGTTTTGATTGTTTGGCGATAACGCTGGTCAAGCTTCGCAATGATAATTGCGACTCCAAAAGAAATCACAAACACAATAATCGTGCCACTGATATCATTTAATAACATGGGATTAAAGATTAAAACAAAGGCCAACGCTAGCATAATGATGCCACCCACCAACTTTAAGAAACGCCCATGCTTTTCTTCAAGCTTTGACATCCGCAATGTGAAAACCACAATTAAAAATATCGCAAGTTCATCCAACAAATAGATGAGTAGATAAACAATAAAAAGCAGTGTGAAAGTACCCGTGCTTGGATGGTGACTTGCCATGATCGAAGACCAAATCATTGGAAAACCGGCGGTGCAAGGCAATTCAACCAAGGTGATGCCAAGTGCCATGGTTGCTGATCCGATGATAAGTTGTGGCACGCTTAATTCAGCTTTTCTTAAGTCGCGCACCTGTTTATAAAACTTTGGTTTGTAACGATCCGGAATCGTTAATGAAAGGCCCTTTTTAAATTGAAAGAAATCTTTAATGTTAATAATCGCAAAAAAGATCGCAATCCCAGCCACTACAAGTCGAATCCACAACAAGTAAGTGATATACGAAATGATATTAATCATACCTAAAATAAACAAACCATAAATCAAAGATGTGATTATTAGATATGTAATTCCAACAATTAAAATCTTCTTACGGGAACCGCTCATCACAACCATGCCCATTAAAAAAGTTAAAACCCACAAGGAACATGGGTTAAAACCATCGACAAAGGCAATGATTAAGGTCGCAAAAAACAATGGCAATGAACCAACTTCAATTTCAAAATTAAATATTTTAATGACTTCTAAGCTTGCCTTGGCAATGCTTGGTGTCCCGCTTGCTATGGTTTTTATGCTCAACAAAGAAAGTCCTAAAACAAATATTATAAGAAAGATATGTTTGCGTTTCATAAAGCTCCCATCGTTATCATTGTTCTTATTTACTCAACATGTTTAATATACCACATATTGACTTTCATGATAAATATTCTAATTTAAAATTTTATTTAATAAAACTGTTGTATAATATAATTTGGAAATCGTGAGGTTTATCATGACACTCAAACAATTGCTTGTCGAAAATAAAAATAAATTCATATTGTATGTGATAGGCGCCCTGCTGACAATAACAGGAAGCATTTTCGCAACCCTAGCCTTATCCAATGCGTTTGGCATTATTGAAGAACATGATCCTGAACAAATTCGTTATCGAATCATCGTCACCTTGGTGTTCGCACTCGCTCCAATTTTAATTCAAGTCATATCTCGATTTTTACGCATCGGTTTCATGAAAGATGTGCTCATTCAGGTACGCACCCTTGCTTATCAAAAAGTAATGACAAATTCAATTGAGAGTTTTAAGAGTGCACCCAAAGAACAACATCTCTCCACATTGATTTCAGACATCAACGTGTTTGAACGTGATTTTTTCTTATCGCTTTTAAACATCGTTTTTTCATTTGGGACCTTTTTAGTAGGCGTTCTTATTTTACTTTTTATTGCACCGTACATTGGTATCTCTGCATTTTTCGTTACCATCATCTTATTTTTAGTTACAAAATATTATGAGCCGCAAGCAAAAGCTGCCAAAGCCGAAACCTTAAAGGCAAATCAAAAATATCATGAAAACTTAACCAACATCCTCAACGGTTTGGAAGTCATCACCTTGTTTCAAGTTCAAGAGCATTTTAAAAGACCCTTTGCATCCATTATCACCGTGCTTGAACAAGTTAAAAAGAAAGCTTTTAAAATCGATGAATTTCAATCCAACATCAACCACTGGATTGCATCAACTTATCAAATTGTTGTCTTTATGTACGCCACTTATTTGTATGTACAAAATGAGATCACGCTCATTAGCCTCATCATTGTCTTTAACTTTGTAGGGCAATTGGTTTGGTCGATGATCAGTGGCTTTAGTTTTATTAACCGAATCAAAACTTCGGCTGACATTTATCATAAAATCACACATGTCGATGTTCCTGAAATAAATACAGTTGATTTTTCTTTTGAGAAAGGCTACAAGATTAAGAATCTTACTTTTCATTACGATGAAGACCTTGTGCTCAATAACTTCTCTTATGACATTAAGCCCAAAGACAAGGTGCTCATCATTGGCCCTTCCGGCAGTGGCAAGACAACACTGCTTAATGTCTTATCGAAAACACTGTCTAATTTCAGTGGTGAGGTACTCATTGACCAAAAAGACATCCGGACCATCGATTACTTGCAGTTTTTAAATCAAACCGCCTACATCAAGCAACAACATTTCCTTTTTAATGATTCCATTAAAAACAACATCATTCTTAATGCCAAAGCAGATCTTGTCAAACTCAACAAGATCCTAGACGACCTTGATTTAAGTTTGTGGATTGAAAGTCTTGAAGCAGGTTTTGATCATATGTTAATCAACAACGGGCAAAATATTTCAGGAGGTCAACGTCAAAAAATAAGTATTGCGCGTGAGTTGTATCACGACAAAGAAATCTTTTTTGTGGATGAACCTTCAGCAAGTCTCGATGATGATAGTTCACGCAATGTTTACGAAGCCTTATTTTCATTGGATAAAACAATCATTTGCGTCTCACACCGTCATTTGGATTATCTAGAATCTTATTTTAATAAGGTTGTCGTCTTAGATCCACAAGGAGCTTCCTTATCATGAAAAGAATAAAATATGGTCACAAGGGATGGCTTGCCTTAGTTTCATTAATGTTAGCAATTGAAAACATTGGTAGCGGTGTTTCAATTTATTTGTTGCGCTTTATAACCGATTATGGTATCAATCGCCAACTTGACAAAATGCTGGATGTCGCCAAATTCATGATGGTGTTATTAGTGCTTGGACTCATTGTCGGAATCTTAACAACCTATGTCAAAGCAGCCTATAAAGAACGGAGCTTGCAACTGATGAAACAGCATTATGTCAATGAGCTCTTAAAACAAGACATTACACAATTACAAAAAGAACACGCCGTCCATTATCGTTCACATCTAACCAATGATTTTGACAACTTTGAGAAAAAGTACTTGGACAATGTGTTCCAAATCATTTCGATGCTGATGCAACTGATTGTTACTGTTGTGTTAGTGGCAATGATCAGTTGGATTTTAGTTGTAATCGCATTGGTTCTATTTCTTATCTTCATTACAATTTCAAGTTCATCCAACAAGCCAGTTCAAAAAAGTGAAGCGAAAAAATCCGCTTCCTTGTCTGACTACACACAACTTGTGGAAGAAACTTTGGAAGGCTTTGAAATTATCAAACAACATCAGCTTGAAAATATCCGCTTTGAAAAGTTTAAACAACAAGCAGAACAAGTGCAAATTGATAACTACAAAGTTGATGTGAAGACAACGTATGTTGATGCCCTCGTGCGTTTTTTCCAATCGAGCATCTTGTTTGGATTAATCATTGCCGGTATCTTAGCCGCCAAATCTTACAACATGGGCCTTGGTAGCATCATCGTGGTCGCTTCAAGCTTTGGTAGTGCAATGTGGCCACTCCAACAATTTTCAACCGTTATTATTGAAATGAAAGGTATCGAAAAAGTCTTGGACTCCTTTGACAAGTACCTAACGCGCCCCATCTTGCATCGTAACTTATCGCTTTCTCACTTTGATCAACTTGAATTTAAAGCATGCGATTTAGGTTACCCAGAAGATGATTTCAGTATCTTACGTGATGTGAATCTCTCAGTAAACACGAACGATAAAGTTTTAATCATCGGCCCTTCTGGTGCTGGCAAATCCACAATTTTAAAAACCATTCGCCAATCCATCCTGCCTAAATCAGGATTAGTATCTGTTAATGATCAGAACATTTTTGAAATCAATCCCCTTGATTATTATTCACTCTTTTCAACGGTCGACCAAATCGGATTTATTTTTAATGGCACTATCTTTGAAAACGTAACTTTGTTTAAAGATATCAATCCTGATGTCGTGCACGAGGCTTTAAAACGCGTTAATTTGGATGATTTCAAACTTGAGGAAATCTTACACAACAACGGCGCTAACATCTCAGGAGGGCAACGAGCACGCTTGCTATTGGCGCGAGCACTTGTTTTAGATAGTCAAATCATCCTATGCGACGAAGTATTTGCGAATCTTGACCTCGACGTTGCCAAAAGCATTGAATACGACATGCTGCATCTTGATCAAACCATCATTAATGTCAGCCATGTCATGTTTAAAGAAAATCTAAAGTACTATAATAAAATCTACATTGTTGAAAATTCCAGTGTGCATCTAAGCACAAGTCTTGATGAAGTTGTCTTGAAAATGAGCTTGACATATCTTAACTAAGATTATGGCTTGAATTTGTTTCCCTAATCTGTAATCTATTAAATATGATATTTAGACAAGGCTAATTTATTTAATACCCTTGTCTTTTATTTTTATTAGGTATATACTATCTAATGAAGGAGGCCTATTTGTTTAGGTAGTGATATAAAAACAATGAACCATGTCATAGAAGTTCAAAATCTTGTGGTAACTTATCGTGATGAACCTGTCATTCACAATATTAGTTTTACCTTCGAAAAAGGAAAACTGGTTGGAATTGTTGGGCCAAACGGTGCCGGTAAATCCACAATGATCAAGGCCATTTTAAATTTAATTCCAAGTGATCACGGGAGCGTATCTTTTTATGGAAAACCACTCAATGAAGTGCGACGACAAATTGCTTACATTCCGCAACGTTTTGATATTGATTTGCATTTCCCTATCAATGTTTTAGATACTGTTACATTAGGAACCTACCCAAAACTTGGTCTCTTTAAACGTGTTGGAAAATACGAAAAAATCCAAGCATTAAATGCTTTGAAACGTGTTGGGATGCAAAATTATGCTTACACTCAAATCAGCGAACTTTCTGGAGGCCAACAACAGCGTGTCTTTTTAGCGCGCGTGCTTGTGCAAGATGCTGATATCTTGTTCTTAGATGAGCCCTTTGTTGGGGTCGATGTTGCGAGTGAACTTGCGATGATGAACATCCTAGCACAACTCAAGTCAGAAGGAAAAACAATCTTTGTTGTGCACCATAACCTTGAAAAAGTAAAAGAATACTTCGATGATTTAATTATCCTAAATAAAGAAATTATTGATCTCGGTCCAACGGAATCGGTCTTTAATGATGAAGTTCTAGCGCGAGCTTACGGCGATTAACTTGTAACTCAAAGGGGATTAGCTTATGGGAGCCATTAATCAATTCATCTCCGATTTAATACAATACGGATTTCTACAAAAAGCGCTCTTTACGTCCGTGATGGTTGGCATCATCTCTGGTGTAATTGGTAGCTTTATCATTTTACGTGGTATGTCACTGATGGGCGATGCGATTTCACATGCAATTTTACCCGGAGTGGCTGCATCATTCATGCTTGGTATAAACTATTTTGTAGGTGCTGTCATCATGGGGTTGTTGACTTCAGTTTCTATTACTTTTATTAGTCAAAACAGTAAGTTAAAAAGTGATACTGCCATTGGAATTATTTTCTCTGCATTTTTAGCCTTGGGAATTCTCATGTTCATGAAGGCGCAAACAGCCATTAGTCTTGATTCAATTTCATTTCGTAATGTGCTTATAGTCCCAGATTTTGATATGTACCTCACATTCATTATCGGCATCTTTGTGATTGTTATTATTTTTATATTTTATAAAGAGTTTTTAATTACTTCATTTGATCCAGTCATTGCTGATACTTATGGTATAAGCACAAAGCTGTTTCATTACCTACTTATGATTTTGCTGACACTCGTGACCGTTGCTTCTTTACAAACAGTTGGTGTTATCTTAGTTGTAGCCATGTTGATTACACCCGCAGCGACTGCATTTTTAATCACGCAAAAATTATCTAAAATGATATTCTTTGCCGCAAGTCTTGGTGCACTTGCTGCCATCGTTGGTCTTTTTTTAAGTAACACATATAACTTAGCTTCTGGACCCGTTATTGTTTTAGTTTCAACCATAATGTTTTTGATCGCATTTTTCTTCGCACCAAACAAAGGCATTGTATGGCCTTACCTTTCGAAAAAGGAGAACCAATGAAATCATTCAAAAAGTTCAGTATCTTGTTAATGGCTTTACTTTTATTGGGAGCATGTCAGCAACCAAACAACAACACAAACTTCGAAGATGATAAATTAAAAGTTGTCACCTCTTTTACACTCTTAGCTGATTTGGTGATCCAAATTGGACAAGATTATGTTAGTGTTTATAATTTAGTGCCCACCGGCACCGATCCTCATGATTACGAGCCATTACCACAAGACACTAAAGCCGCAACGGATGCAGATGTGCTTATCTACAATGGTTTAAATCTTGAAGGTGGAACATCGGGTTGGTTTTTCAAACTTATCAACAGTGTTAAACAAAATAAAAGTCGTGTTTTTGAAGTGAGTGATGGTGTAGAACCCATGTACTTAAAAGCTGGACAAAAGGATGAACAAATCAATCCCCATGCTTTTTTAGACCCGCAAGTTGGAATCATCATGGTCAACAATATTTTAAACATTCTACTTGAAGTTGATCCAGACCATGAAATTCAATATCGAAACAATGCTTTTATCTATCTGGAAAAGTTAGAAGCCATTCACCAACAATATCAAGAGAAAATTAATGCATTACCTGAAAATCACCGTGTGTTTACCGCTAGTGAGCATGCTTTTCAATACATGACTGAACGCTACGGATTAGAACATTTATATATTTGGGAAATCGATACGGATGAGATTGGAACGCCGCAACAAATACGGCAACTTATCGATCAATTAAAAATGAAGCAACCACCTGTTTTATTTTTAGAATCTAATGTCCAAACCAAACCAATGGAACAAGTTTCCAAGGAAACTGGTATTCCCATTTATCCAGTTAAAATCTACGCCGATGAAATCGGACAAAAGGGAA
>JAAZGU010000104.1 GCA_012511085.1 Erysipelothrix sp.
AACATTTAAAGTCAATAAGTCATAACTAACTTCGATTCCCATCACAGGTTGTTTAACCTCAATTGAAATATTATCCGTATGTCCACCATCATCGGTTGTAACAGTAATGGTTGCTGAACCCTTCTTCGAGGCCTTTAACAACCCGTTCTCATTAATACTAAGAACCTCAGAGTTGCTAGTACTCCATGTTACATTCTGGTTGTTAGCATCTTCAGGTGTAATTATTGCGGTTAATATAATCTCATCATCAACATTTAAACTTGTTAATGTTTCTTTAATCTTGACTGAAACAACAGGCTGTTTTACCTCAATTAAAATACTATGAGTATATCCACCATCCTCTGTTGTAGCTGTTATGGTTGCCTGGCCTTTCGCTAACGCATGCAAGTTACCTTCTTGATCGACACTTAAAACCTCCGAATTGCTAGTATTCCATGTTACATTCTGGTTGTTAGCATTTTCTGGTGTAATTATTGCGGTTAATGTAAACTCATCATTAACATTTAAACTTGTTAATGTTTCTTTAATCTTGACTGAAACAACGGGCTGTTTCACCTCAATTAAAACACTATTTGTATGTCCACCATCTTCGGTTGTGACAGTAATGGTTGCCTCACCTTTCGCTAACGCTTCCAAGTTGCCCTCTAAATCAACACTTAAAACCTCAGGATTACTACTGCTCCATATTAATGTTTGATTACTCGCATCTTCTGGTAATACTTTAGCTATTAATCGGAAAGTTTCATTGACCTTTAAACTTGTTAAAGATTCAATTATTTCAACACCAGTTGCTGGCTTTAAAACTGTAATATGAATACTATCACTATGACTATCATTCTTTGTTTTTACTATGATTGTCGCTTCACCTTTAGATACTGCATTCAATATTCCTTCCTCATCCACTATTACAACATCTGGATCACTACTACTCCAATCAACATCACTGTCTGATGCATCTTCAGGGCTGATATTTAAGATAAGTTGTTCAGAAGCTCCGACGTTTAAAGTAAGTGCTTCTAATTCCAAGTTAAAAGTTTCAATAGGAAGCTTGACATCAATATCAATACTATCATCAAAGTCACCATTTTCAATTGTAACAGTAATAGTTGCCTCACCTTTCGCTAACGCTTCCAAGTTGCCCTCTAGATCGACACTTAAAACCTCAGGATTACTACTGCTCCATGTTACATTCTGGTTGTTGGCATCTTCTGGTGAGACGGTAACAGTTAGTTTTTCTGTTTCACCAACATTTAAAGTCGTTACTGTTTCATTGATTTTTACGCTAGTTACAGGTTGGATAACTTCAATCGTTGTCTTCGCTTCAAAACCGCCATCAACCGCGATCGCAATGATTTCAACTTCACCACGCTGGTGCGCTAGAATTATGCCATCGTTATCAATGCTTGCTTTTTCAGGATTACTACTTAACCAGATTACATCGGTTATGCTAGCATTTTCTGGTTCAATCAAGACACTTAAATTTAAAGTTTCCTCCGCATCTAAAGTGGCATCATGCGCTTGGATTTCGAGGCCTGTTATAGGATTTATTAACTCTCCATTTAAATTAAACGTAGTTTTAAAATAGGTATCATAAAATGGATGTTTTACATACAGTATAATGGCCTCTGATTCAGTGCCTTGGATCGTTAAATTGAATTCACCATTGTTTGTGATTGTAGGTTCTGATTCAAATTCATCAAAGATGTAATAGTATTCGCTTGCAAAAGCATTCCCAAAGCGGGGCAACATGCCAGTGATTTCAAAATCAAACACGTTTTCATCTTCACCAACTGGTGTTTTATCTACATTTAAAATAATGGGTCGAAATGGTGGACGTGTTTTAACTTGATGTTGATTTTCATACAACACAACAACTGATGTTTCGTCAAATTGGTTAATGATATCAAGATTTTCTTGATTTGCAAGATCAACTAAATTCTCATTTAGATTAATGGTCACTTCATGGTCTGGATTGTAATCAACCAATTCAGTAATATCTGTAATGTCATTGTGACGCAGATTAAGTGTCTTGATATTTTCAATAAGTTGGACAACTTTAATTTTATTAAATGATAAATCCAACTCTAACATGTTAACCGCATTAAAATGTTGATAATTTTCAATGAAGTTCCATGATAAATCAACACTTTCTAATTTGATGGCATATTCTAAACCTGTCAGATTTGAAATGTTGCGTTTGCTTGCATCTAAATTAGTGAGTGTTTCCAAGTCATCTTTTAAAATGGGTTCTGTCTCATCTAAATCCAAATGTTGGCGAATGACTGCTTCTAAATGTGCATCATAAAACACGACTTCAACATCATCTTCCGCATGCACAAGTTGCTTTGAAAAAACCATTGAAAAAATAAGAACAAGATTAAGTATTAATACAAACAATTTTCGAACCTTACTTTTCATACAATGGTCCTTTCAATAGTTATATTTGTTACTAAACATCATTATTTTAACATGCTATTCAAATCTGGTGTTTATTTCATGTCATTAAACATGTAAGCAATTTGGTCCCATAGCGCTTGTCTTTCCACATCAAACAACACTTCATGCGCTACATTGCTGATCATGGAAATCACCACTTCACTAAAACCGAGGTCTTGGTACTTTCGCATTTGACGTTGAATTTGATCCACATTGATGCTCACATCATCTTCACCAACAATAAACCAAATAAAGGTATCCAAATTATCTGACATTTGATTAAAATGCCGAACATCATAAAAGCCATCCAATAAATCCACGAGACCTTGATTGGTAAACTTGAAGCCACATAAAGGATCCGCTTGATAAGCTTTGATGTTGTCTTGATCGTGACTCAGCCATGCAAGTGGTGCTTGGCTTGGTGTTTTTTTATCAAACTTCGCAAACGAAGATTGATACAAGAGATGACTTGGTTGCGTTTTAGAAAAGACGGCGATGGCTTTCGCAATCAGCTGTAGCCCTTTGAGCCCAACTGGAATTTCAGGAACACCCGTCAATATCAAGTGACTCACTTCTTGTTTGTGACGTTTAAAATAGGACTGGGCAACGATTGAACCCATGCTATGACCAAGCAATGCGTAAGTCTCAACCTGACTTATTGATTGTGCTTGTTTAATTAAGTCATGCAAGTCCTCAAGGTTTAAAAACCAACCATCCTGATTGGCAAAATGACCTTTGATATGCCCTTCAAACAAACTTTGACCATGCCCACGATGATCACAAACGAGGACATTAAAGCCTTGTTTATTGAAAAACAAGGCAAAATCATCGTACCGCTCTTTATGCTCTGCCATCCCATGAAAGATGACAAGCAATTGCTTGGGATTGGGGATGGTATAAAAGTTTGCGTAAACCCACTGGTTATCGCTTGGATTAACTGTTTGCAGTGTTTGTTTCATATTCTATCCTGTGGCACTTATGCTACAATAATACCATGAAACTAACAGGAATTGTCATTGAATATAACCCCCTGCATCACGGGCACATTCATCATATCAAGCAAAGTCGACAGTTAACACAGCCTGATGCCTTAATTGGTGTCATGTCGCCACATTTTGTGCAACGTGGAGAAATGGCCATCCTCGACAAATGGACACGTACTGAGGCTGCCTTGCAGCATGGTGTTGATTTAGTCATTGAACTACCAACCCTGTATGCTCTGCAAGCCGCGCAAGAATTCGCCAATGGGGCCGTGGCACTCTTGCATAAGGCGCAAATGAACCACCTAGTCTTTGGTAGTGAAAGCAACGACTTAAAGACCATTTTAGAAATTGCGGACTTACCCATCAATGCCAACCATTTAAGAGAAAGCATGAAAACTGGAGTTTCCTACCCCAAGGCAATCTCACTCTTTGCGGGTTCTTACCATCCCAACGACATTTTAGCGATTGCTTATGCGAAAGCCGCCAAAAACAAAAATATTCAACTGCACAGTGTTTTACGCAGCGGTGGTTACCTTGATGAAACCCTCACCCAGGAATTTGTGAGTGCCACTGCGATTCGCAAAGCTATGCATGCGGCGGATGATGTATCCATGCACACCCCCATGGATGATTTGGATGGTGATTACCCAAGTTGGGATAAAGCCTATGGCTTATTACGATACAAACTACTATCTACCCCTAAAGAGCAACTACAAGCCATTTTCTTAATCAGTGAAGGTATTGAAAATCACTTGATAAAGATGGCAACCCAACATGATACTTTTGATAATTTCGTATCACATGCGATCACCAAACGTTATTCTAAATCTCGTATCTTACGCACGTGCGCTCATATTTTGTTGCACACCACAAAAACCTTTGCGCAGGAATACCCTAAAGATATTCCAATGCGTGTTTTAGGATTTAATCAGAAAGGACGTAAAGTCCTGCAACACTATAAAGCGCAAGGCATCCAAGCCATCACCCGCTTTAATCAAATACCTAAAATAGCACGCGCCTATGAATTGCAGGCAACAACCATTTACAGCCTGCAACTGCAACCTGATAAAGCAAAAGCACTGATTCAACGTGAAGTTGGAAGTCCTGTTATTATCAAATCACCATAAGTAATTAAAATAATTGCTTATATAGGGTAAATCCTATATACGTAAGATAGAAAGGTTAAACTATGAAAACACAAACTGAACAACTCATGGATCAAATAATTGCAGATAATCCTAAAGAAAATAAAAATATCTTAGCTGAAATTCGAGCTGAAAAAGCATTTGGAAGGCAGTTAAAAGAAATACGTTTAAAAGCTAATATCGACCAAAAAACATTAGCTAAAAAAACACGAATGAGACAAGCCGATATCAGTCGAATTGAAAATGGTTTAACAAACCCAACCATCCAAACTGTTTCTAAGTTACTTAAGGCTCTCAATAAAAAAATTGAAATTGTAGACATCAAATAAAGCACTCAAACTCAAGCATAAAAAATAGATGATTTATCAATCCGATAAATCATCTTTAAGTTTTGTATATTTAATCTGTCTACCAGACGGGGGTCATATCATAACGGTGCTTTACATTTTTACGTTGTGGTAGACGTTCGCAACATCTTCCACCTCATCAAGCATGGCCAACAATTTATCAAAAGCAAGTTGGTCCTCAGCATTTAAAGTGACTTCCATTTGCGGTAAGTAGCTCGTTTCAAGCTGGGCAAACTCGATTTCCCCCAGGCTTGCTTCAAGCGCATCTTTGGCTTTGTATAAATCCTGCGGAACTGTTAACACACTGATGTGGTCATCGTCTTTTTCAATGTCCACAACATCGACCTCCGCATCCAAACAAATTTCTAATATTTGATCTTCATCTTCAAAAATAAAACTTAAAATCCCAACATGATCGTATAAAAAGGTCACGCTGTTTAAAACACCAAGTTTTCCTTGGTTTTTTGTAAAACAATTACGTACTTCGGAAACCGTGCGATTCACATTATCAGTTAAACACTCAACGATGATGCTGCTAGCTCCAGGACCATACCCTTCATAACGAACTTCATCGTATTGGGTACTGTCACTGCCCTTGGCCTTTTCAATGGCCCGATTGATAATATCACTGGGCACTTGTGCAGCTTTTGCCTTTTCAATCACGCGTTTTAAATTTAAATTCATGTCAGGATTGGGTTCCCCAGATTTTGCCGCAACATAAATTTCCTTACCGAAGCGTGAATAGACTTTTGTTTTAGCCGCGGCTGTTTTTGCCATGGCCGCTTTGCGTACTTCAAATGCACGTCCCATACCCTACTCCTTTACAAAACGATGATGTTGGATTTTTGCCATGATATTCGCCATGGCCGTGTGCGGCACAAGTCCAATCAAGCGCACTAACAGCGCGTGTTCTTTTTTACTGTAAATAATCTTTTTACGCTTATCCAAACCTGCCAGTAAGGCTTTAATGGCTGCTTGAACATCTTGTGATCCCAACATCTTCAATGAAAAGGGCGACTCCCCTTTTTTCTCGGCTTTCGCCACATCGTTAAACTCGGTAACTACCGGTCCCGGCACAAACACACTCACAGACACATCTTGCTTTTTTAATTCCATGGCTAAAGCTAAAGAAAAGTTAAGCACGTAACTCTTAGTTGCGTAATAAACGTCCATGTTTGGGCCCGGCATAAAGCCTGCCAAAGATCCAACATTGCATATCTGGCCCTTGGGATTCATAAACGGCAACAAATGATAAGTTAATTGCGTTAAACGCATAACATTGAGGGTAACCATGGCTTCCAGTTTACGAATATCTGCGTTTTTAAATTCATTGTAATCGCCAAAACCAGCGTTGTTTAAAAACAAATCCAAGGTCAGCCAATTGTGCCGTAAGTAACTCATGAGTTCAAAGATGCTTTTCTCATCCAATAAATCCAAAGCTACGACATGGGTTGTCGTATGATACTGCTTAAAAAGTGTGGCGGCAAGTTCCTCAAGTTTGGCACGACGCCGCGCAACCACCACTAAATCGTAACCACGCGCTGCCAATTGCCGGGCACTTTCATAACCAAGGCCCGAACTCGCCCCTGTGATTAAGGCAATTTTCTTTTTCATCGTAAGGTCACTCCAAATTCTTTCGCAAGTTGCGCTAAGATTGTATCAACAACCGCCTGAATTTCCGCATCGGTGTAAATTTGTTTGGTTTTAAAATAGAGATGCAAGGCAATCGAATAATGATCAGGACCTAAACTTTCAGATTCATACACATCAAACACATGCACATCTTCAATGTAGGGTTGTCCTGCCTTTACAATGCTTTCCTGGATCGCTTTGAGGGAAATATCCTTGCGCATCACCAGCGCCAAATCCTTTTCCACTTGAATCAATTTTGAAATCGTTTCGTAAGTTACAGGCTGTGGTGAAAATCCTAATAAGCCATCCACGTCGATTTCCAAAATCCACACATCGCTCACATCATATTCTTTGGCTAAAGTTGGATGCACCAAGCCGCCATAACCGATATGTTGATCTTGATAGTATATATTCCCACTTTGATGGGGATGCAAGTAAGGTTGCTCGCTATCAACTTTTTGATAGGTCAACTGATGGCGATTTAAACCAATCGCATCGACCAACACTTCCAACATGCCTTTGAGCGCATAAAAATCACCTTTGATGTTTTTATTTTTAAAGTCAAGCGCCACCACATCATCATTCAGCACAATCGCTAAGCGCGTTTCTTGCGTGTTTTTGCCATACACTTCCGAGATTTCAAAGAAATTGTTGGGCTTGTTTTTATAAGATACGTTGTAACTTAAATTTTGTAACATGGCATGAAACAATTGATTGCGCACCATCTTACGATCTTCTGAAAGTGGTGAAGCAATTTCATACGGTTCATCAAGACCAAAAGGCCCAGCTTTGTACTTAGGATTCATAAGCGTGTAGGTAATCACTTCATGCAAATTAAAGCCACCGCACAATTGTTTGTATTGGCGCAAAACGTGTTGTTTCCGTGTTAAACGCCCCACGGTTTCTTTAAGATGCAAAGGTTGATCATCAATGATATCAAAACCGATTAAACGAATGACTTCTTCAATTAAATCGGCACCAATGCTGATGTCTTGGCGATAACTTGGGATATCACAAGTGTACACACCATCTTTAAGCTCTGGCTTAAAGTTAAGGCGCTCAAACACATCAAGCACCACCGCTTCTTTAAGCTTTGTCCCCAACAAACCATTGATATGACTGTGTTTCACTTGCACCAAACGCTGATAAGGAACTTGTTCTAGAATGCTGACCACAGGGTGGATGACCTGCGCATCCGCATACTCCACAAGCAAAGCTGTCGCCCGTTCCATGGCTTTAAACACCGCCAAGGGATCAATGCCCTTGCTGAAGCGCTGGGCGGCATCCGTCATGAGATTCAAACGCCGGGAGCTGTGGCGAATCGCAACCCGATCAAACTGCGCCATTTCTAAAATGAGAGCGCTCGTATCGTCATTGATTTTACTTAATTCACCACCCATGATGCCACCAATGCCAATCACTTCATTGTTGGAGGTAATCAGCACATCCTCTTTTTGAAGCTGATAGGTGTTTTCATCTAGGGCCACATAATCCATTTCAATCTTGTCTTTCACAGTGATTTCATCACTGATTAAATCACGATCATAAAAGTGACACGGCTGCCCCGTCTCCAACATGACCAAGTTTGAAATATCCACAATGTTATTAAGCGGTTTAATACCATTAGCAATCAAGATGGCCTTAATCCATTGTGGTGAAGGCTTCAGCGTTACCTTTTCAATGATTCTTCCCAAAAATTGAGGTCCGTTTTCTGTTTCACTACGAACGATTAAAGGCGTTGAATCGGTAGTAATGACCGGTTCATTGTAAGGCAAGGTCACAATTTGGTCCAAAAGTGCCCCAACTTCAAGCGCCAAGGCATCCATGGCTAAACAATCGGCGCGATTGGGTGTTAAGGACACATCAAAAATCACATCATCAAGACCCAAGTATGCAATCGCATCTTCACCAATCGGAGCTTCTGGATCAAGCACCGCAATGCCTTCCTCAATATAATCATCAACCATGTAGTCGGCGACACCAATTTCCTTGTAGGAACAAATCATGCCGTTGCTGGGTTGACCCCGCAGCTTCACCGACTTTATCAGCAAGTCACCGACTTGCACCCCAATCGGTGCCACGATCACTTTTTGATTAACAGCCACGTTTTGACCACCGCACACAATATCTAAAACTTCGTGACCGACATCAACCTTGGTCACAAACAAAGTATCAGCGTTGGGATGTTTTTCACATGCCAAAACATGACCTATGATTAAACCGGATGTTGGAATTAAAGGGGTAAATCCTTCAACTTCCAAACCCCCACCGGTTAACACATCCGCTAATTGAGTGTTGCTAAGATTTTCGATATCGACGTAATGGCCTAACCATTTTCTAGAAACATTCATGCTTTCTCCTCCTATTCAAAGCGATTGAATTGCTTGAGAAACTTGCTGTCATTTTGGTAAAAATGACGAATGTCATCCAAGTTGTACTTCAACATCGCAATCCGCTCCACACCACAACCAAAGGCAAAGCCACTCACGGCTTCACTATCAAAACCCGCCATTTCCAAGACGTGCGGGTGCACCATCCCAGCACCGAGAATCTCAATCCAACCGGTTTGTTTGCACACATGACAGCCGGCACCATCGCACACATGGCAACTAACATCAACCTCAACGGATGGTTCCGTGAATTGGAAATAACTAGGACGTAAACGTATGTTTCGATCAGCACCAAACATGGCTTGCGCTAAACTCAGTAAGGTATGTTTTAAATTGGCTAAGTTGACACCGTGACCGACAACCAACCCTTCCACCTGCACAAACTGATGGGAATGGGTTGCATCATCATCATCCTTGCGATACACCTTGCCCGGACAAATAACCTTCAGGGTTTCCTTGTGGGCATTGGCTTCCAAAGCCCGTGTTTGTATCGCCGTCGTATGGGTTCTCAGTAAAAGACTTTCATCAATGTAAAAAGTATCTTGCATATCCCGGGCGGGATGATTGGCAGGGATGTTGGCACGTTCAAAGTTATAGAAATCAAGCTCCACTTCCGGCCCTTCAATGACTTCATAACCCATGGCCATGAAATGATCTTCAATTTCTTCTTGCACAATCGTTAAAGGATGCCTTAAAGGCACACGAAAATCAACCCCCGGCAATTCTAAATTTAGTTTTTCACTTTCAAGTTTTAATTTTAAAACTGCGGCTTCCACGTTGCTGAGCTGCGCTTCAAAGGCTTGCTGCAACTCGACTTTAATACGGTTGACTTGCTGACCAAATTCACGTTTCTGCTCGGGACTTAATTCCCGCAATTGACTCATCAAACTCGCAACTTTGCCCCGCTTGGACAAAAACTCATTACGAACTTCATTTAAAAGCGGCAGATCTTCCGCTTCTTGAATGGCCTTCAAACCAGCTTCCAATACTTTTTTTAATGCTTCCATAGTCACTCCTTCAACATTTTCAAACCCTAAGTTTAATGCTGATATACAAACTTCATTATAAAAGAAATACGTTAAAAACTCAATGAACGCTCCAAGACGCCCAAAGCCTTAATCCTTTATTTTATAAACGGTTTTCACCAATTTTTATCAAAAATTTAATTTTCTTTAAAAGCGGCCAGCCGACTTTATAGAGTTGATAAAGCAAGGGGCTGAGCACCAAATCAAACTCTCCCAAATATTCCACAACTTCGCCATTGAAACTTGCCTTAAATTGACTTAAGCCATCGTCCAAGTGGCCATCCATACCCCCAAAATCGATGATGTTGGCACCGTGGTCAAAGCCCCACTGAATCGCATAATCATACAACATATGGGGAGCATAGTATTTACGATAAGTTTCATTCATGCCCATGTAAAGCAAATCGACTTGCCCCATGGAACGAATCGCTAACAGGCCCGCCAAATCAACGCGTTCCCCATCGCGCTTCATGTTTTCCATCAAACGCGCTATTTCACGTTCGCTTGCTTTGAATTGATCAATCAATTTTCGCTGGCGTGGACTACCCTCCGTCGTGGCATCGATTTTAGCTTGCAACTCGTTTTTCTTAGCCGTCATTGTCGTTAGCATGGCTTTTTGATCAAGGTAAGCCATGATTAAAAGCGCATCCTCACCAAATGCTTCCATAATTTTTTTAAAATACAGTTCGTTACGCAAACCGATGTTTTTACGTTTTTCAGTGAAGCGAATCACACGTGCAAAACGTGACACACCGCGAACATCAACCGCTTCAATTTCTACACCTTTACGCTCGCCCTTACGAATGTTGCGGAGCGCATTACGCGTGTAATTATCGCGGTCATGCACCGTTTTGGATAACTGCGTCACATAACGTGGTTGACCGTAACGATATAAATCACGGTCAAAGCCTTGATGCAGAGCCCCTGCCCTTGCAAGAATGTCAAGCACAGGATGCTGTGGCACTGCTTCGTATTGATACGTATCAAAAGCACTGCGTTTTAAAACAAGCAGTGGATCAAATTTAATCATGATATTTCCCCATTTTTTAAAATGGGTTTTTAAATTGGTAAAGAACGCATCAACAACATCAAAATCATCATAGTCCAAAAGCGGACCACGCGCTAAATAAATCATGGTCAGCCCCAGCGGCAATTTTCGAATGAAACATTGCGCACTCGCCACCAAGTGACCGTCTTTTTTTAAACCAACGTATTGTTTGTCCCAATCATCTTTCACAAGACCCCAATTTGAACGTTGCATTAAATTGCCGAGTGGATGCATACTTACAAAATGGTCGTGTTCTTTTTTATCTAAATGTGCAATGAATTGATAACTCATGTAAGCTCCTTGTTTTGATAGGTATAAGCAACAATGCCGGCGGTAATCGCTACATTGAGTGAATCGATGTGTTGAATGTCAATCATCAATTTCGCATCTGCTTTCGCCAACAAGTTTGGGGTAATCCCCTGGCCCTCGTTACCGAGGATAAATGCCATGTTTGTAACCGGATCAAGATGATGTTTGGCATCTGCATCTAAAGCCAAGGCCACCACCTTGGTACCCGCCACCTGCAAATCAGCAACGGTTGTCTCTAAATCCGCAAGCACAATCGGCATTTTAAAAATCGCACCCTGGGTGGCACGCACCACCTTATCGCTTGTGTAATCCACACTATCATGGCTACAAATAATACCATCGAAATTAAAAGCAAGTGCGGTCCGAATAATGGTTCCTAAATTACCAGGATCTTGAATGTTTTCGCATAAAAACAAACGTTTGGTTTGTTTGATTTCTAAATGTGGTATCCGACATAAACCAATCATAGTGTTCTTGGATTGCACCTGCGACAACTTATCAATAATATACTGAGGTGACACCGTGATTTTATCAAAATTAAAGTTAAGATCAATAGCATCACTGATCCAAAGCTCCCGCAACATCTCATGATGCAAAGCTTCCATAATCAGATGCTCACCTTCCACTAAAAAGACATCATCTTCCAGACGATGTTTACGTTGTTTATACAAAAGCCATTGCTTCACTTTGGGATTGTTGATTGACGTAATAACCTTCATGGTGCTCCTTTAAATACTTATTTATTGTATCACTAACTTTGTTTTTTTCATAGGAAAGCCTTTGACCCACAATAAAAAAGCATCACCCAATCTGAGTGATGCTTTCGCTTATTTTGTCTTAATCGCTTTAAAGGCAGCGGCTTGGTTTTTAATTCCAATTTCAGTGGCAAAGCGTTCAATTGAACTTGCGCCAAAGAAACCCTGAATGTTGCTGGTATGCTCTAAGATGTAACGGGCATCTTCCGGCTCCGCAATTGGGCCCCCATGACAAATGACAATGATGTCTGGGTTCACTTCACGTCCGGCATCCGCAATCGCTTGCACCCGCTTGGCACTTTCTTCTAAGGTTAACGCCGTTTTCGCACCAATGGTACCCTTGGTTGTTAAACCCATATGCGCCACCAAGACATCAGCACCCGCAGCGGCCATCTTCCGTGCTTGATCTTCATCAAAGACATAAGGTGTCGTCAATAAATCAAGTTCATGGGCTTTGCGAATCATTTCAACTTCCAAATCATAACCCATGTTGGTTTCTTCTAAGTTTTGACGAAAGACACCGTCAATCAAACCCACGGTTGGGAAGTTCTGCACGCCCGCAAAGCCTTGGTCTTTCAGTTGTTTTAAAAACACGTCCATGATTCGAAAAGGATCGGTTCCGCATACTCCGGCTAAGACGGGCGTATGCTCTACAACCGGTAAAACTTCAGAACCCATATCCACCACAATCTGGTTGGCATCACCATAGGGTAATAAACCCGCCAATGAACCACGACCCGCCATGCGATAACGGCCTGAATTGTAAATGATGATTAAATCCACGCCCCCGGCTTCCGCACTTTTGGCAGAAATCCCGGTTCCAGCACCGGCACCCACCAACATGTTGCCTTTTTTAATTTCAGCCTTTAAGTTTTCAAGAATTGTTTGTCTTGTTAATGCCATCTTACGCTTCCTCCTTGATGTATTCTAATAATTTATCAGCCATCGCAATCGCAAAGGCTTCATCGTTAATGTGCATGTCCAATTCAATGAAGTCAATGAAACTTTGATCCAGTTCAGAACGTAACACATGAAATAGCATGGTGTCTTCCTCGACACCGTAGAACGGTTGACCTTCAGCGTCAATCATGGAAACCCCACGTTTGGGAATAAACATGGCGGTTTTACCTTGACTTTGGTTAAGTTTCTGGGCAATGATCTTTCCTAACTCCCGGTTTTCTGCGACCGTGGTCCGCATGAGCGTAACTGTTGGATTATGCTTGTAGAAATTACGACCGGCAAACTCCTTAGGAACACTATCGTATGGCCCAAAATTCACCATATCCAAAGCCCCCACCGAGACCACTTGCGGGACGCCCGCTTTACCGGCAGCTTCCAAGCGATGCGGTCCGCCATTTAAGACACCACCGACCAGTTCATCGCACCACTCGGTTGTTGTTAAATCCAAGACGCCCTTAAAGTAGCCCGATTCAATCAAGGCCTCCATGGAACGGCCACCAACTCCAGTCGCATGAAAGACGATGACTTCATAACCAAACTTTTCCAAGTGCGCTTTCGCAAACTCAACCGCCGGCGTTGTCACCCCAAACATGGTCGCCGCAATCAGTGGCTTTTCATCCACATGGGATTCAACTTCCAAATTAACCATACCCACCATGGCTTTGGCAGCGTTATTGAAAATATTAATCGAAATGTTATTGAGGCCCGCCACATCCACGATGGAAGGCATCATGATAATGTCGCTGGTGCCCACATATTGGGACACATTCCCACTTGCGACGGTGGAAACCATCAATTTTGGCACACCAATGGGTAAATTCCGCATGCCGTAGGTCGCAATCGCAGTCCCGCTGGAGCCACCTAAAGAGAGCACGCCATCAAATTTACCGGCTTCATAGAGCTGTGGTAGTAAAACTGCCATGCCCTTGGCAAGCGCATCGGTCGCTAAAGCGCGGTCTTTCTTCGCGACGGTGGCTGCTTTGTCCACCCCGGCTGCTTCAAAGACGGAGTCATTATCCACATCAACCGCAATGGTCGCATCAAAAGCGCCCCCATGAATCATAAAAACCTTCACATTTTGACGCTCTAAAACATCACGTAGGTAAGCAAATTCTATGCCCTTTGAATCAAAGGTTCCAACTAAGGCAATTGTCTTCATACTTCCTCCTTTTGCTTCGCAAACAATTGTATTTACGCAATTATTATGTCACAACTTACTTTCAATTTTATTATAAACGAGTGACCTTCACCATTCAACCAAGCTCACAAAAAAAAGCGAGAAACTCGCTTTTAATCGTTCAATACGTGATAACAACGATCACACAAATGATCTTCATGTTCGGATGTGGTCACGTTCCAACAGCGGGGACACGTATGACCCTCCATCAACTTGACATCGACATGATAATCACCCGCCGCAATCACCACTTCCGCTTTTGACACAATCAACCATTGCGCCAAACGCTCTAAGTTGATATAGTCTGTCACGATTTGAAGATCAGCTTCATTCATGGTAATCACCACATGCGCTTCCAATGATTTCCCAATCAATTTTTGCGCACGTGCTTCTTCAAGGGCCTTAAAGACATCTTCACGTAAGGCAAACAGCCACTGGAAGGCTTCTGCATCCTTTTCATTAAAGTCCAAATCAAAGCCATCAACCAAGGTTTCTAAATGAATGGAATGATCGCCGTTGAAATGATCCCACAACTCTTCCGTGGTGTGGACTAAAATCGGTGCCAAGGCCTTCACCAAGCCATCCAAGGCCAGGTAAATGACACTTTGTACTTGACGGCGCCGTAAGGCATCGCGTTTTTCAATGTATAAGATATCTTTGGTGAAATCCAAATAGTAAGCACTTAACGTGTTGGTCAGTAAGGTCGTAACACGTGAAACCAGTAAATTATAATCAAACTCACGATAAGCTTTTTGCGCTAATTTCAAGATATCTTCAACTTGTTTTAAGACATGGATGTCCACTTTTTCTAACTCAGACACCGCCAAGACATCCGCACGCTTGAATGCATTGCCATCCAAATTCCCCATCATGAAACGGAAAGTGTTACGAATCTTACGGTAGTTTTCCACAACCTGCTTCAAGAGCGCATCGCTGATGCGCACATCGGCGGTGTAATCGACACTGGCCGTCCACAGCCGTAAAATATCAGCGCCTAAGGTGCTTGTCACTTGGTTAGGATCAATCACATTCCCCATGGATTTGCTCATCTTCTCACCTTTGCCATCCAGGACAAAACCATGGGACAGCACGTTTTTATAAGGTGCACCACCGGTGGTAGCAGTAGCGATAATCAAGGAACTGTTAAACCAGCCCCGGTATTGATCGGAACCTTCCAAATACAAATCCACCGGATAATGATGTTTACGATTCAGTAAGCCACCGGCCCAGGACGAACCTGAATCAAACCACACGTCCATGATGTCCGTTTCCTTTTTAAAGACGTGGTTGGGCGAACCTGGATGGGTGTAGCCTTCTGGTAGCAGCTCATGAGCTTCTTTTTCAAACCAAATGTTGGAACCATGTTTTTCAAACAAGGTCGCAACATGTTCAAACAAAACTTCATCCATAATGGGTTGGTCATCCTCATCATAAAAGATTGGAATTGGAACACCCCATGCGCGTTGTCTTGAAATGCACCAATCACCACGATCTTTAATCATGTTGTGCATGCGCAACTGGCCCCAACTTGGAATCCAGTGCACCGCTTCAATTTGCGCAAGCAACACATCTCTAATTCTTTCAATGGAAGCAAACCATTGCGTGGTTGCTCTAAAAATCACAGGCTTTTTGGTACGCCAATCATGCGGATAGGAGTGCACAATCCAATGATGCGCTAACAGCGCACCTAATTCATCCAAACGCACGGTCACCGCTTTGTTAGCATCTTCCACATGCAAGCCTGCCAACCAATCACCAGTCTCAGCCATCATATGACCCAAACTATCCACAGGACAATAAGCTTCTATGCCATAGAGTTTCGCGACTTCAAAGTCCTCGATACCATGACCGGGAGCCGTATGAACACAACCGGTTCCGGCTTCACCACTGACATGATCACCTAAAATCACCAGGGAACTCTGGCCTGGATAGAGTGGATGTTCGGCTATAATCATTTCTAAATCACGACCCAAATATTCGTTAATAATTTCATAATCATCCAACTTGAAGGTTTCCATGAGCTCATCAACGAGTTCCTTTAAAACAATCAAATTACCCTTTTCCGTTTTAACACGCGCATACACCATCGTTGGATTTAAGGCAATCGCTAAGTTGGCAGGAATCGTCCAAGGCGTGGTGGTCCAAATGACAAATTTATCATCTTGATCCAAAATGCCCTTGCCATCCATAACCTTAAAGGCAACATAAAGTGCCATGTCTTTTTTATCATGGTATTCAATTTCAGCTTCTGCCAAAGCCGATTCACTTGAATAAGACCAGTAAACAGGCCTTAAACCCTTGTAGACCATGCCCTTTTGAACCATCTTCGCAAACACCCGAATTTGTTGCGCTTCATATTCAGGCAACAAGGTAATGTAAGGATCATCGTAGTCCGCAATCGTCCCCAATTTAATCATATCCGCTTTTTGTAAATCGACTTGTTTTAAAGCGTAGGCTTCACAGAGCTTGCGAAACTCCGCCACACTCATGGACTTACGATCAACCCCGGATTGGGTCAATGCCATTTCAATCGGCAAGCCATGGGTATCCCAGCCCGGCGTAAAGGGACTGTTGTAACCCAGCATAAAATGGGACCGGACCACCATGTCCTTCAGTATTTTATTTAAAGCATGCCCGATGTGAATGTTGCCGTTGGCATAGGGAGGCCCATCATGCAACACAAACATGGGATTCTCTTTATTTTTTTCTAACAGCTGATGATACAAATCATCATCCAGCCACCGCTTTTGAAAGCGTGGTTCCTTCTTATTTAAGTTACCTCGCATCTCAAATTGTGTCTTCGGCATCAACAATGTGTCTTTATAATCCATATTCAAAACCCTTTCCAATAAAAAAACGTTCAAGCTAAGGACGCTAAAACGTTCTACCACCTTAGTTTACAAACTAAATAAACAAACGCCATTAACGCTGGCCACGGTGTTTACTACTTATTTTCACAAACACAACTCCCAAGGGATAGACTAAAGGATGATCGTTAATTTCCACCAACCATTAACTCTCTAGTGACCATTGACTTTAGTCCCTGTCTTGATCTTCGTTTTTATCTTCAACAATCCACTCGAAATCACGCGTTTGCGGGAATTCCAAGCTATCAATCAGTGTCGCAATCTCATGCACTTTAACTTTGAGCATTTCTTTTGAGTCTTTTGCTTCACTGGCAATCCGCACCAATTCACTCAGAAGCGTCTTTGCGGTCGCTAAGGCTTCCCGAATGATTAAATCGGCATGATCGCCGGCTTTATCAATCATCATGTTCGCTTCACGTAAGGCAAGCCGCGCAATATCATCAGCTGCCTTTTCTTTGACGATCAATTCGTTGACAAGCTTCGTGTATTTTTCTTTCATGGCAAGTTTATCTGCTTCAGCTTGTTCCACTTGCAACTCATACACTTCTAACTTTTTTGAAATCGCTTCGATCTGTGTTTCAAGCTCATCCAGCGTTTCATCCACAGCAAAACGATCGTAGCCTTTTCTTAATAGTCGAAATCGTGTTTGCTCTGACATCAATCTTACTCCTCGCTGTAATCAAATTTTATTTCGCCTGCGACTCCAATACTTTTGGGAGTGCATAAAATCACATTATGACCAATCTTTTGAATCGTTCCATCAAGCGCAAAAATGACACCACTTAAAAAATCAATGGAACGTTGTGAATACTCTTTCGGTAAACGATGCAAGTTCACAACCGCGGCTCGCTGCCCTTTTAAGTGTTGGGCAACTTCCTCTGCTTCATCAAATGAACGCGGCTCAAATAAGACCATTTTCGTATCCGCAGGGATTTTAGAAATGTTGCGATTATGGGGCTTTTCATACTCACTCAAAGCACTGGCCTCCTTTTCGGTTAACTCTAAATATTCTTCTTCTTCAACGGGACTGATAAAATCTTTTAGTTTTTGTTTTATGGTCATCTTTACACCTCCACGTTGTCGTTATTATACCACACAAACATCACATTTAAAGCGATAAACTCAATATCACCCAGGACAAGTAACCAGGTGTTTGAAAAAGCTTCAAACTTGGCAACCACACAATATTATTGACTTATAACCCTCAATTTTACTTACCTGCGTCATGCTGGGACTGCCAGGCTTTAATCAAGCGATTGAAACCCGCTAAGCTGGCCCCCACCACCAAGTTGCGCGGTTGTTGCACACGCTCGCAAGCATCCATGACTTGTTTAAAAATATCTTGCATTTTCATGTGCAGTTGCGCATCGACTTGCGCTGCGCTCCATCTTGCTTGTTTAGCATTTTGAATCATCTCAAAACCACTCACGATGACACCGCCGGCATTGGCAGCAATGTCAACCCCTAAAAGCATACCCTCATCACGGACATAATCACGTGCGGCTTTGGTTAAGGCCATGTTCGCCCCCTCACCAAGCGCAAGCACCTGGTTTTGACGTAAAAGCTGCACATCCGCAAGTGTCACTTCATTTTGAGTTGCACATGCCAAGGCAACATCGCATGGCAGCCCATACAAGCCATGCCCCTGTTGATACGTGCCTTGACCATCATAGTCTGCCAAAGCACCTTTTTGCGCCAATTTGAGCGCTTTAATACGTTTGACATCCAAACCTGCTTCATAAGATAAGAAACCACGGGAATCACTCATGCCGACCACCCGACCCCCAAGCTCGACAACCTTCTGAGCCGCACCGAGGGCAACATTGCCAGCCCCTGAAATAATGACGCGCTTATCCTTAAAATCCGTTTGATGAAAATGATTTAAAAGCGAAATCATAAAATACACGAGTCCGTACCCGGTTGCTTCCGGTCGTAAAATAGAGCCACCCATGTTAATCGGTTTGCCTGTGAGTGTGTACCGCAAAGCTGGATCGATTTGTTCCAAGACTTGCACCATGACCCCAATTTCATTTTGAGAAACACCCAGATCACCAGCTGGGACATCGTAAGTCGGTCCCAAATCACGGGCTAAGGCTAAAATAAAAGCTTGACTAAAACGCGCAATTTCAGCTTGTGATTTACCTTTTGGATTAAAGTCAGATCCACCTTTGGCGCCCCCTAAATCCATGGTACTCAAGGCATTCTTGAGCGTTTGATTAAAGGCTAAGCTCCGCAAGGTGTCTTCATCGACAGAAGGATGAAAGCGTAAACCGCCCTTATAAGGTCCTAATAATGAGGAATGTTGCACGCGAAAACCACGATGAATCTGCAAGTCACCATCATCATCAATATGCTTCACTTTAAATTCAATCACCCGCTCCGGC
>JAAZGU010000002.1 GCA_012511085.1 Erysipelothrix sp.
CCCCATAATTATCCAAGAGTGATTCAAAATAGGCCACACTCTTGGGCTTAAAATGTTGTTTTTTCGCAAGTTCTTGCGCAAAGTTGTGCAAGACGTATAATTGATCCTTGCCTGCTTTTTCCACAAAGACAAAACGCCGTAAACTTTTACGATAACGGCTGCGATGGTTGGGATGCAAGGCATTCACAAAATCTGTTTCATCGTGTGCATCTTTTAAATCTTTGATAATCGTGAATCGGTTTTGAATGTTGCCACCGTAGCCATAATTATAGCCACGATGCTGCCAACCCCAAGTTTCAAAGCGTTGGCGGATGTCATCGTTATTAAAACCTGCTTCATTGATTTGACCATCAGGGAAATGTTCTTGATGTTCAATGTCCGGTTCCATGCGAATAAAAGTAACCTTAAAAGGGCGTGCATACGCAACCAAGGTATCATAAGCCTTTTTTGTCAGTTCCGCATCAAAAGGATCTATACAGATGCCTCCCGGTAGATACCATTGGGTTCCAAAGACATTGCGTTTAATCACAACCATGGCAGTTCCAATTAAGTTTCCGTCCATAAAAAAACCAAGTGGTAAAACACGTTCACCTTTGAGTTTATCCGTGAAACCATAGGCGTAAGTTTCAATGTAATTTGCATAATCGTGATGGTTCACAAATTCATCAAGGACATGCGGTTCAATTTTTTTACACTGCAAGTTGTCATCCTCCACTTCGCAATTATAACATAATTATCGTTTCTTACACATGCTGCACAAATATACATTCTACGCGACTTCGGTGGATTTTTCAAATGCACAATCACGCCAGATTCGATGGTTCTAACATTGAAGTTATCCGTAATAAATGATAAAATTTCAACAAACAAAGGAGCACGTATGGTTAAAAGAATTGCGTTGTTGGGACTTGGTGTTTTTGTAATCGCTTCGATTTTATTTGCGATTCATCTTTTTTATCAACCCGAACCCGCCCCTCTGGTGCTTTTAAATTACGGGCGCACCCTATCCTTCGAGTACCATGATGTCAAACCTTATGTGCTTAAAAAAGAAGGTCACGCCTATTTATTTTTCTGCGACGGTGGTGTGGATTGTCAATACGTGAATGACAACATGTTAGCACCGCTCGCAAAACAAATAAAAGCCGCTGACTTTAATGATTTAACGTTTGTTGACATGAGTAAAGTTGCGGAAACCATGTCACCGGCTAAATTATTTGATGATTGGGGGATTTCCAAATATCCCGCCTTTGTGGCAGTCCATGTGGAAGAAGGCCAAAAAACCATTGAAAACACGTTGCAATGGGATTTTGCGGCCCCATTTTCCAAAGAAGACATCAAACAATGGATGATTGATAACGACATTTGGAAAGGCCCTATTGATTAGCAAGTGTGTAGATTAAATGATTCACTAAAGCAGCGCTGTTAGCAGCTGCTTTTTGAATGTACAAACTAAAATCACTGGGGTTGTCATCCTTTAAGACCAAATCGCTGATGCTGCGAATAATCGCAAAGCGAATGTTATAAAGCGACGCGACATGGCCAATGGCAGCCCCTTCCATGTCGACCGCTAACAAACCTGCAAAAGCTTGCTTAATTTTTTCAAAATGTTGTTTGTCATGGATGAATTGATCACCGCTGGCCAGTGGGCCGGACACAATTTTACTATCCAACAATTGTTTTTTGCTCATGGCCTTTTCAATTAGATTTTGATCAGCATAAAAAACATAATCATCAAAATCCCAACCGTATGGATAATCAAAGGCCGTTAAATCAAAGTCATGATAGGTCACTTTATCCACAACGACAATGTCACCTATCGCCAAATCTTCACTTAAGCCGCCGGCGCTGCCCACGTTGATGATGGTTGAGACACTGTAGCGCTCAATCAAGTAGGTTGTCGTGGCGGCTGCCGCACTTTTACCAACACCGGTTTGCGCACACACGACATGTTGATCAAAAATTGTACCCTCCACCAGTTCGCCAAACGGAGTCATTTTTTGCATGGGGTTTTTCACAAAGGCCACTAAAGCATCAAATTCCGCTTGGATGGCCGCTAAAATCACAATCATATGGTTAATCCTCCCTTATACTTTGCACAAATAAGCCATTTTTCACCAAAACTAAAGCCTGGCTCACGATTTTCATTTTCAACATAAAGCTCCCAATGAGGCGGCTTAAAGACTGCCTTTAATTCCACTTCACTGAAGATGCGTTGCTGGTAGCTTTCAACTTGGGGGTACACCCCTGTGTACCAATGAAACTCGTGCAACAACATCATACCATGACTGGTAAGCATGTATTGATAATCGAGGTCATTGAGTTGTCCCACCTCGATGTAAGCTTGTTTAAACATGTTTAAACGTTCCGGATGATGAACATCGAAAACAAAGAACCCACCCTCTTTTAAATGCTGGGCGACACAGTGCATGGTCTGTCTCAATTGCGGCAAATCTTGATTGAAATTGATGCTGTCGGCTGCGCAGATGATGGCATCAAAACTGGCATCAAGTTTAAAGTCACGCATGTCTAGTTGCTGTAATTCCACATGCTGTGGCACTTTTTGCTGAGCCTGCTTTAACATGGCTTGGCTTAAATCACTGGCAACATAATGTTTGGTTGAAGGCGCAATCAATTGCGTCATGTTGCCAGTCCCGCATGCCAATTCTAAAACTGACCTGCCATCGTCAACGTGACGATGATAAAAGTCCGCCCAATCCAAATAAGCTTGCGCATCGTCCATCCATAAATCATAAACTGATTCAAAGATGCTTTCTACTTCAGATAATCCGCCCATAATTTTTCCAATTTGTAAACTTGACGTTCATCATCTTCAAAGACATGCACCACCACATCCCCACAATCAAGCAACACCCAACGGCTGTTAGCCTTGCCTTCAATTTTTAACACTTGAAAATTGGCAGCTTCCACTGTTTTTTTGATGTGATCGACAATCGCCCATACTTGACGGTTGCTCGGTGCATCACACACAACAAAGTAATCCACCATGCTGTGCTGTTGTTGAAAGTCAATGATTTGCACATCATTGCCCTTTTTCGCCTCAATGGCATCAATAATAACGTCTAATAAACTCATTTACGATCTCCTTGTTTTAGAATGTATTGTTTATTTTCATCTTGAACGCGTTCAAACGCTTGATTTAAATTTGTTTTTGCCAGCGCCAGCAAAGGCTCACTGTCATAACCTCGACCTGGTTCTATCTTATCCGCAATGTAGATAATTTGTGATATAGAACTTGCATCGCTACCATTGACATGGTGACGAATCGCCAACAAAATATCACGATTATCCACATGATAATAATGTTTTAATAATTGTGATCCCCAATAGGGGTGCCACAAATGTTTTGGTAAATCACCGACATCACTGTGTTTTCTCAAATAACAAAAGGCATCGTTGATACCCCAAGCCTTGGCCACATCATGATACATGGCAGCCACTTGCACAACGTCCAAATCAAGATGATGATGCTTGGCAATGTCCAAAGCCGTTTCACAAACGCGTTGACTGTGCGCCAGCCGTTTGGGTTGCATGTGTTGCCTTAAAATACTCGCATCGTAAAGATGATGCATGATCATGTATTTCAGAACTTTAGGATTAGTATCGTTGCTTTGACCCTTGCGAATCGCCGTGGAGCTTGTGGATGATAAGGCATCCACACGCACAAAAGTCTCCCAATTGCTAAAAGAACCGTTGCGGCCCACTTCATAGAAAGTAACTTTTTCTAAAAGCGTCTCATAAGCTTTCCACAAATGAAATTGCTGGGCTTGGTCACTGCCAATCACAAAAGCAAATTCATGGGGATAGCGTGCTTGGAGCGCTTCAATCGTATGAATTGTATACGACGGCGTCGGTAGCTCAGCCTCAATTTCACAGAGCTTAATGTTTGGGTAATCAGCAAGCATTAAAAGCATCATGGCCTTGCGATCATCATAGGCCACTTCACTAGCATCTTTTAAAGGCGCCGCCTTGGCCAACAACAACCACACTTCATCAAAGTTAAAATAATCAAGCATGTGCTTAGCAATCTTGAGATGACCGTTATGGATAGGGTTGAAAGTCCCCCCTAATAAAGCTACCTTTAAATGATCCATCGTTTTCGATCCTTTGCGGGTTTATAGAGCACAATCATGCGCCCAATGATTTGAATCAGCGTCGCGTGCGTACGTCCCGCTAAATCATAAGCAATTTCCAGTAAGGTTACCGGTGCATTTTTTGAAACATGCACCTTAATCAGTTGATGGGCTTCCAAGGCCTCAAAGGTTGATACAATGACGTTGTCATTGACACCTTCCTTACCAACCATCACCACTGGTTTTAAGTGATGAGCTTGCGCTTTAAGTTGTTTCTTTTGAATTTGAGTTACCATAATAACGTTCCTTTGTATTTTGAAATTGTGAGGTGGGCATGATGCGCAATTGATAAGGCTGTCACCTTGCCGACCACGTGCACTTTACCGATGCCTTCCACCAAAAAATCAAGCGTGTTGCCATGGTAGGCTAACTTTGTGATCTTGTAGTTGGGATCGCTCAACCGTGTATTTAAGTTTTCTCTTTGTTTTATTTTTTTAATGGCTAAGTCATTGGACAGATAGAGGCTCACACTTATTTTATCAGAACTGCTCACATAAATGATAAACAAATCTTCAATCAGCAG
>JAAZGU010000012.1 GCA_012511085.1 Erysipelothrix sp.
AAGAGCAGTTTACTCAATGCGCTTCTTAATGAGGACAAAGCGATTGTGACACCGATTGCCGGGACAACCCGCGATTTGGTGGAAGGATGGGTGCGCTTAAAGAACATCCCCTTGCATCTTATTGATACAGCTGGCATTCATCAAAGTGACGATATCGTGGAACGTATCGGCATTGATCGTTCAATTCAATCGATTGATTCTGCCGATTTAATCATCTTGGTGCTCGATGCATCAATGCTTCATGATGAGCGTGATGAACAATTATTGGTGTTAACTCAAAACAAACCACGGATTATCGTATATAATAAGAGTGATTTAGCGATTAAAGAATATCCGCTACAAATATCAGCGCTGAACAAAGATATTCAACCTCTGATTCAGGAGATTGAGGCCATGTTTGCGAAGCATCTATTAGCGACCAAACAGCCACTTCTGCATAACGAGCGACAAATTGGCTTGTTTCGGTTGGCACAAAATCATATGGAAAATGCCAAACAGGCCATTGAAGCCGGTTATGAAGTTGACATCATTACCATCGACTTGCAACAAGCCTACGATGCCTTAACCGGAATTGTGCATGGTTCTCAAAAAGCAAGTTTAATTGATGAAATCTTTGAAAAGTTCTGTCTGGGGAAATAAAGATGACTTTATTTATCAAACGTGGCTTTGCCTTTTTAATTGATTATGTGATTGTGTTGATTCCAACCAGTGTCTTAATTCTTGTGTTTGGGTTGATGAAGTTAATCTTAAAAATCTTGCCGTTTTTCAACGCTTTAAGTGATTATATTCGCTTATCAGCGATTGCCTTTGTGATGTATGTGTTTTATGAAGTCGTGTTTTTGATGTTGTTTTCCAAAACTATTGGGAAAATGATTCTAGGTTTAAAGATTCAGAGGATGGATCGTCAAAAATTAGATTTTGTGACCATCCTGTTACGCAGTGTTGCGAAAATATTTTCAATAACAGGATACTTCGTGTGGATGACGATTATTAACTTCCTGCTTGTGTTAGGTAATAATCACCATCGTAGTATTCATGATTTATTAGCGGGGACGTCAGTATGGAAAAATTAGGTTGGATTGATTCGCATGCGCATCTTGTGGATGACATGTTGTATGATCACATGGATGAAATCATGGATGCTCTGTATGCGCATCATGTAATGAAAGTTTTGAGTGTTTCCACAACCATTGAGGAAGCCTACATGAACTTTGATCTGCAGTTAAAATACGATAACATCGATGTGGCGGTTGGCTTTCATCCAAGCGATGCTCATATCATCGAAGCGCATGAGTTTGAACAACTCAAAGTTTTAGCGGCCGATGATCGCATTGTTGCGATTGGTGAGATTGGGCTGGATTACCATTGGCAAAAAGATACGGCTTTCATTCAAAAGCAGTGGTTCATTGAACAAATCGAACTGGCCAATGCCGTGAATAAACCGATTATCGTTCATAATCGTGAAGCAACGCAAGATGTGTTTGACATCATCAAACAACATCCACCGAAAGCGGGCGGCATCATGCATTGTTACAGTGGCAGTGTGGAAATGGCGCATGAATTTGTGAAACTGAACATGTTGATTTCACTAGCTGGGCCTCTAACATTTAAAAATGCACGGGTACCCAAGGAAGTTGCGAAAGCGATTGATGTTGAACACTTGCTTGTGGAGACAGATTCACCTTATTTAACACCGACACCATTTCGCGGTAAGATTAACCAACCTGCCTATGTAAGCTACGTCGCGAAAGAGATGGCCAAGCTAAAAGAATTATCACAAACGCAGCTTATGGAGCAATTGTGGAAAAACTACGAACGCTTGTTGAACAAAAAATAAAACGAATGACTGATACCTTGTTTGCTCGCAATTTAAGCAAACAAGTTGTGAGTCATTTTTTTTAAATAGTTTACTCCTACGATACATGCATACGATATTTAAAGGAAAAAACGCATTGAGGTAAAGATTAGACAAATTAGTTTTGTTGTGATAAACTACGAAAGTCGAAAAGAAAGGAGACATCACATGATAAAAAGCGTAATTCGCTATTTGGGAATTATAGCAATTGTGATTTTGAGTTCTTGTGCTCCTAAGGGTGAACAGACAAATGCGATTGTCTTACAAACCTTAAGCGCACAACCGACATTTCTTAGAGAACCATATACTACAGACATAGAAATAGAAGAGATTGTCTTAAGTGGCCAGAAAACTGTGTATCGCAATGGCCCACGGAAAGCCGGTGGCGTTTCCTGGGTTGCGGGGCAAGTTGATGCTGGCTCACCTAAGAAGCAGATTAATGAATACACCGTTGTTTATGATTTAGCGGGCAATGAGCTATCAAGAACCTTGAACTTGGATAAAGTGGAAGTGATTGAAGCAAGCCCACGCGTCTATGAATACGGCGCAAAGCCAGTTAAGGATGCCGTGTTCTTCCCAAGTAAGATTTATCGTTACGGCGCCAACTGTCGTGGTTGCCGTCCCAACGCAGATGGCATTGCAAACACAGCCTCTGGTATTGGGATTTCCGCAAAACCGGCAGTTCGTCAATTCAATGGTGCCTTAATGGATGGTATAAAATACGAAGGCTATTACGTCATGGCCTCGGATCGTGCCATCCCTATGTGCAGCATCATTGAAGTAAGCAATCATAAATTCAGTGGGAGTGGCTTAAAGCCAGGCGTGCCTTTTAAAGCGATTATCCTTGATCGTGGTGTATCGGGTCGTGTGCTTGATTTATTTGTCGGAGATGAAGCAACCCTGAACGACAGCGTTCGTTTGCTCGGTACCCAGTACCCTAAGGTTAAGTTGATTGGCAGAGGTCGTTTAGCAAGAAATGCAAACGGCCAACGCGGATGTATTGTTGATTAAGCAGCATAAGCTGCTTTTTTTATTATGGTATAATAAGCGTGATGAAAAGACTTAAAATACAAGACGTAATTGTCGTGGAGGGCAAGCACGATGCCGCTAAAATTAAAGCCGTTGTTGATGGCGATGTTTTAATTACTAACGGCACACATATATCAAGTGCCTTCATGCAATTATTGAAAAACATGACAGCCCAACGGGGTGTCATTATTTTTACAGATCCTGATTCACCGGGACAGTACATTCGTCGCAAGCTTCATCAAGCCATACCTAATGCAAAGCATGCGGTACTGACAAGTCAAAGTCATAAAATTGGTGTGGAACATGCAAGCGAGGAAGAAATTGTGGTGGCATTAAAGCATGCACAAGCCTTGCAAGCAACACAAGCTAAACCGGTTTTAAGCCATCGGGACATGTACGATTTAAAACTGATGGGCCATGCTGCAAGTGCGGCCTTGCGTGATCAACTTTGTAAACAGCTGCATTTACCAAAAGCAAACGGTAAAACCTTACGGAATTATTTAGTGATGCTTAATTTAAACAAGCACGATGTGGAAGCCTTATTATGAGTCAACCAATCGCATCCTTTAGGAAAGTTCAAGAAGTGTTATTAGCGCATGGCATGTATGCGAAAAAACACTTAGGTCAGAATTTTATTATTGATAAAAACATTATCGATAAAATTGCGGATGTCGCAAAGCTAGATCAAGCCATGGATGTGCTTGAGATCGGCCCGGGCATCGGCGCTTTAACCGAGGTTTTATGTGCACAAGCCAAGCATGTTTATGCGGTTGAAATTGATAAAGTGATGGTTAGTATCTTAAAAGACACATGCAGCGCATGTGACAACCTAACAATTTTCCATGAAGATTTTCTAAAGTTTGATTTGAATCTCATCCAATCATCCAACATCATGGTGTGTGCTAACTTACCCTACTATGTGACAAGTCCGATTCTTTTTAAATTGTTTGAAAGTCAGCAAGACTTTAAGCGAATTGTGGTGATGGTGCAAAAGGAAGTGGCGGCGCGCTTCAAAGCCAAGAAAGACACGAAGCAATACAATGCGCTGTCGATTATCGCGCAAGCGTGTTTCGAGATTACGGAAGCCTTTGAGATTTCGAGACACGTCTTTTATCCAAAACCCAAAGTTGCATCATCCTTACTTATCTTTGAACCTAAAGATGGTGTTGATATTAAAACGCAGCAACCGCTCTTTGATTTCATCAAACAATGTTTTCGATTTCGGCGTAAAACATTAGCGAATAACTTAAAAGATCTAGTGGTTGATCCCAGTCAAATTCCAAGCTACTTAAGACAAGCAAACCTCAGTGAAACGATTCGCGCTCAAAGTTGTGACCTGCATGATTTCACAACATTATTTAAGATAATTAATCAAAATGAGAATGAAGATTGAGAGTTTGTAAATGAAATCCTTTTTTTATAACTGAGAATCTTATACAATAGACCTAGGAGGGACATATGAAATCTGCAATCATTTTAGCTGCGGGCAAAGGCACGCGCATGGTTTCTAAAAAGAACAAAGTCATGCATGAAATCTTAGGAAAACCTTTAATTGAGCATGTTGTGAACAATTTAGAAAAAAGTGGCGTGAGTTTTCAAGTCGTCGTTGTCGGTCACCAAGCGCAAGCGATTCAAGACCATTTGGAAGATCGTGTGCACTATGCAGTGCAAGCGCAACAACTCGGGACCGGTCATGCAATTCAACAGGCAAAGATTGCGAAAGCCAATCAAGGCTCAACCCTGATTATGTATGGGGACATTCCGCTTGTGCAACCTGAAACAATTCAGGCTCTGTTTAAACACCATGAAGGCTACGACTTAACCGTGGCAACCACGATTTTAGATGATCCATCCATGTACGGTCGTATTATTAAAGATGAAGCGGGTGATTTAATCAAAATTGTTGAATACAAGGATGCCAGTGAAACAGAACGTCAAATTCAAGAGATTAACACCGGTATTTATTGCATCGACAATCAACTCTTGTGGAAACACATCGATGAGATTTCCAACAACAACAAACAAAAAGAATACTACATCACTGACATTGTTGAGATATTTTATAAAAACAACTACAAGATCAACACCATGATTGTTGAAGATGATTTTGAAGTCATGGGTATCAACGACCGCTTGGAGTTATTAACAGCGAATCAGTGGCTACAAAATAAAATTAACACCGGTTGGCTCAAACAAGGGGTAACATTAATTGACCCGAATTCAACTTACATCGACCCTGATGTCAGCATTGGCATCGACACCATCATTCATCCGAATGTGCGGTTAGAAAAACTCACAAAAATTGGAGAAAACTGCACTATTTATTCTAATTCTGTCATCATCAATTCAACGATTGCCAACAACACCGTCATTGACAGCAGTCATATTAACGATAGTAAAATTGGGAGTCATTGTAAGATTGGCCCCATGGCACGTTTAAGGTATGGAACCGTGATTTCCGATTACACGAAAATTGGTAATTTTGTTGAGATAAAAAATTCAACGCTTGGTTATAACGTGCGTTGCATGCATTTAACCTACGTTGGTGATTCAGAAGTCGGTGACGATGTGAATTTAGGATGTGGTGTTGTCACGGTGAATTACGATGGTAAAAACAAATATAAAACCATCATCGAAGATGGCGCCTTTATCGGTAGTAACGTGAATTTGATTGCACCTGTGCGCATCGGCAAAAACGCCGTTGTCGCTGCTGGCACCACGGTCAACAAAGATGTGGATGAGGGAGACATGGCCATTGGTCGTGTGCGTCAAGAAAACAAGGCCGGTTACGGTCACAAATACACCAGTAAATAAGATGGAGAGGTAATATGGTAAAGAACACAATTGTATTTGCATTAACTGCAAGCATTGACTTAACGGAAGAGATTTGTGCTTACTTGGGTTTACCACGCGGCAAAATTGCGGTAAGGCATTTTGCGGATGGTGAAATTATTGTTGAGCCCGAAGAGTCAGTCCGAGGGAAAAACGTATTTTTAATTCAGTCAACCAGCAATCCGGTATCGGAGCGCTACATGGAAATTTTAATTGCACTTGATGCTTTTAAACGTGCTTCTGCCGGTGAAGTGACGGTCGTTATGCCTTACTTTGGTTATGCACGCCAAGACCGTAAAGCCCGTGCTCGACAACCTATTACCGCAAAACTCATGGCAGACTTACTGCAAGTTGCGGGCGCAGATCGGGTTGTTACCCTTGATTTACACGCACCGCAAATTCAAGGTTTCTTTGATGTACCGATTGATGATTTAACCGCATCCGCTATGATTGCTCAATACTTTCGAGCCAAACGCTTCAAAGAACAAGTCGTGGTGGTATCACCAGACCATGGTGGGGCAACCCGGGCGCGTAAATTGTCGGATTCAATCCCATCGTCAACCTTGGCGATTATTGATAAACGCCGTACGCAACCCAACGTATCGGAATCACTCAACATCATTGGGGATGTTGATGGTAAGATTTGTGTTGTCATTGATGACATCATCGATACCGGTGGTTCCATGATTGGTGGCGTTGAACTCTTGTATGAAAATGGCGCAAAAGAAGTGTATTGCGCCGTCTCACATGGTATTTTCTCAGGCGATGCGATTGATAAAATCCATAATTCCAGAGTCAAAGAGGTGGTTATCACCAACTCCATTACGCTACCTCCGGAAAAACGCGCAGAGCAAAAGATTAAACAAATTTCAATTGGCTTCATGTTAGCGAAAACAATCGAAGCCATCTACAATCACAAACCTGTGAGTGAATTATATAATCTATTTAACGATTAGCCTATCAAGCGATAGGCTTTTTTTACACCTGAATGTATTGATTTAAATGCAAGCTGTAAATATAGGCGATGGTTTCATGTTGAGGATAGAGCACGTTGAGCGTGTGCTTATAGCGATCCAGCTGCGCTTGGTAACGCGCTACAAGTTCTTTTTCATCCGCAACACGGTCACTTTTAAAATCAACGATGATGTTTTGTGTTTCACTTTGAGCCAACAAGTCAATGTAGATTTGTTGGTATTGATCTTCATAATAAGTGATGCAGGGGTATTCACTTAATAAGGTCATGGCTTTTAAAGGTTGAGTCATTGGGTGTTGTAGCCATTGTTGGATTTGACTTTGCATGTTCTCATCAACCATTAAATCCATGACAGCCTTGTTAAAACTTAAGTGATTGTCAATTAAGAGTTCTAGAATTTTATGAATCAAGGTTCCAAATTCTGTGGGTGATACATAAGGTGTCAATTGTAAAGATGGCACGTACGTGACAGGGCGTGCTTTTGCTTTTGGTTTTTTCATAAGCGGTTCTAAAACACGGTCATCTTTCATATGCTTTTTTTGATCGACCACTGCAATGGCATGGGTTGGACTCACAATTTGGTATTTTAAAAACGGGACATGGCTTTGGACAAACAATAAATTCAGCCAATGGCCATTGCCTTTGCGTTTGTAAATGGTGTATTGATTCATTGGTTCGCGTAAGTCTTCTTTGTTTGTAATCGAAACACAGATTAAACGTTCGCGGGCGCGTGTTAAGGCAACGTACAACAAGCGAATTTGTTCCTGCAGTTCTTGTTTAATCATGTTGAATTCAATGGCTTTGCGGATGATGTTGCTGCGTTGCAAGCGCAGTGGCAACAACAAGGTGTGCATGCCCAACCCAAGCTCGGGATCCACAATCACCTTTTCTCTTAAATCGACAATATGATTGCGACTGTTGCTGTAAAAGAACACCACCTTAAACTGCAAACCTTTGGATTGGTGAATCGTCATGACCTTGACGACATCCGCATCGCTGCTGACCGCGATTGCTTCTGAGCTGACTTCGTCTTGAATGTTGGCGACCACATCCAAAAAGTACATGATGGAATGGTTGCCTTGTGCATCAATGGCATGCGCTTTTTCTAAGAGATAATCCAGGTTAATTTTAGCTTGTTCATCACAATGCAAGCGATAATAATCATTCACCTGATAAAGTCGCTGTAGAATTTGGGCAAGCGTTTCTTTTTTAATGTTTCGTTTTAAGTTTTCAATTTGATCAATAATCAAAGGATAGGCTTGTTTAAAATGCTCATAATAGGTTAAACGTGCTTCCTTGTTCGCGATGGCTTCACTTGCTAAAGCATCGAAGTTGAGTTGGAAAAAAGGACTCATCATCAAACCCATGAAGGAAATATCATCATGGGAATCATTGAGGACTTTAAGAAATGATAAGACATCTTGGATGGGTTGTGACATAAAGAAACCACTTTTAGTGTCAATGAAGTATGGAATGTTGACATCATCAAAGACTGTGCGCAAATGACTTTTGATGCTGTGGGTACGTACTAAGACACACATGTCTTTGAATTTGTAACCTTGCTTATTGAGTTCAACGATGCGGTTGGCGATGTGGCGTGTCTTAATCAAAGCTTCTTGATTGGATTCCTCATAAACCATCGTATTTGTTTCATCATAGTCTTGATCCGCTTCGCGTTCATAGTCGATGATATCAAGTTCGACCGGAAAGCCTTTTGATTTTTGTTCATCAAGGCCAATCGCAACGTGGTCATCATCCAAATACACATCTTCAAAGGTGTCGATGTTCATGAGTTGCTCAAAAAGATGGTTGTTTGCCCTTACGATTTCATCCACAGAACGGAAGTTGTTGGGTAAGACCAATACCATGTTGTCATCTTTTTGTTCAATTAAATCACGCATGAGCTGCGGCTTTGCGTTTCTAAATTGATAGATGGATTGTTTCACATCACCAACGCGAAAGACGTTGTCATGGCGACTCACGCACTTGATGATTTCATGTTGAATGTCACTTGTGTCTTGAAATTCATCAACCAAGACATCTTCAAAGGTTGCTTGATACACACGTGCTACATCAAAATCAGGAGCTGTTAAAATGGCGAGTGCGTACTTTTCCATATCATCAAAATCCATGACGAGCTGGTCAGTTTTCATGTTGTGGTAACGGACCATTAAGTCATCCGTGAGCCGCAGCAGTTGGCGCACGATGGGTTGTTGTCGGCCGATATCTTCCACAAATAATGGTTCAGGAATATAAAACTCCACGTTTTCTTTCAATAAGTCATTAAACACCAAACGCAGTTCTTTGTATTCGTCTTCATCTTTTAATGTTTTTGTTTTAATGGTGCCGGCTGTTTTTAATAAGCTATAAACACGGTCAAATTCCGCATGTTCAATCAATTTTTCAATGAGGATGAGAAGTTTCTGCAGCTCATGCCAGGGTTCAATATCAGCTTCCAAGATTAAGGTGTAACGATCAATGATTTGATTTAAAACGTGTTGCATTTGTTGGATATCGACGTCCAAAGCTTCTTTGACGATGGTTAAAAGTGGTTCAGGCAAATCTTTGAGCGTGTCAATTGGATCATAAAATTGCAGCACTTGCGCATCCCAGGCATCGGGATCAACTTTGCCGCTACGGATGTTCATGATGGTAGTCAGCACCTTTTTTAATGGATCAAATTGATGAGCACGGTTGCACAAGGTTTCAACAGTTAAAACAAAATCCTGATGATTTTCATCAATGGCTGCCAGGATAGTTTGATCCAAACACAAATCCAAGTATGATTTCTTGATTGCTTCATCCAGCAAGTTGTTGACTAGTTTTGGATTGAGATTCAGTACGTAACTGTAATCTTTCACAATTGATAAACAGAAACTATGGATGGTCGAAATCGACGCGGTTTCAATCAAGGAAAGTTGATTTTGAAGAAAGGCGTCATCCGCTTCCAACAGAATCTTTTTGATTTCAGTGCGCAAGCGATCTTTCATTTCAAAAGCCGCAGCTTCCGTAAAGGTCAGTGCTAGAATTTTATTGACTGGGATTTTATCAACGGTGATGCGTTTGATTAGGCGATCAATCAAGAGCTTCGTTTTTCCCGCACCGGCGGACGCACTTACAAGGATGTTTTTATTTAAAGTATTGATAGCTAAACTTGAGATTTGATTATTTCTTGTCAGCATCTTCAGGGTCTCCTTTGATTTCAATGTGAGGCGCTAAGTCTTTAACATCGCGGTAGGCATCTTTAAACACACAAATGTAGCGGAAGTCACAATAGGTGCAGGCATCTTTAACCGGTGCGCGTTCAATGTTGCCAGCCGCTAAATTTTCAGCCATGTTTAAATAGATTGTATGGAAAAATTCATGTACTTGTTTTAAATCGTAGTAACCATTTTTAGAAAGGTTAAGGTTTTTGGTAATGTTTTTAACGAACCAATCGCTATGGTACATGGAAACATCTTGATCAAAGAACCAGCCGCTTAACTTGTGTGCCTTTAAGAAGATTTCTTCAAAATCATTCATGTCCAACTCGATGATTTTATTGCGGCTGATTTTCGCATGTACAATTTTAACGACTTCATTTAAAAACGAGAAATAGTGGACCCCTGATACCTTTTGATTGAAGTTAGCATCCACAACTAGCGCATAGGTTAACAGCTGCAGTTGCAGTCCGGCTTTGACACGCGGATAGGATAGGTTGTGGGCGCTGCTTTTATAGTCGATGATCCGCACAAAATCCTGGTAGACATCCATACGATCGACAAAACCACGCAATGCGAGCGTGTACTGTTCAGAAAGTTCCCACTTGTCAAAGAAATCGTATTCAGATTGATAAAATTCAAAGTCTGATGCTGCTTCAAATTTTAAGAGGCGATACAAGGCAACTGATAATTGTTCATAGAAGCGAGCTTCCACAAACTCCCAGTACTTGCGTTTGTTTGGATAAATTCGATACAAGTCACCAAAATATTCGTGCAGCATGGTTCTTAAGGCTTCCACGTCGATGCCATCGGGAGTTGGCGCAATAACGTGAATGTTTTCCACAAGCGCATGAGCGATGGTACCCATTAAGGCGACAATCGTAGGTTGCCCATCATGGGGTGAAAGTCGTAAGCCATATTTTAAGAAATACCGATAGGGGCAATTGAAGTAAAGTTCAAAGGCAGAAACGCTGCCACGCAGCACATTACCCTTAAAGAACAAGGCTTTTGCCAGGTCTGGATCAAGTTGATATTGTTTTTCAGGGATGCTTCCAAACACCTGCATTGGCCATGGTTGTTGCGGTAAATCTTTGGTAAGCTCAAGCGCTGCAACCAAGGTTTTACCTTCAAAGGTTGCGGTCGCATAAGAATAAATGATGGTCGGTGCGTTATCATGCAGGTAGTTCAATTGTTCCAAATGATAAGCCAAGCGCTCTGCAAGCGATGGATAGTTTGTTTTTTCCAAATAGGTTTCATCGATTAACCCGGAGGGCTTGACAAAATTCGGGAAGTTTTGTTGATTGGCACCAAGTACAATCATCGTGTCATAACCTACCTGATGCCCTTGATTGAGGGTTGTGATGTGGATGTTTGCCTTTGTTTTTATAGGCACATCATGAACATCATCCAAGAAGTAATCAATGAGCACATCCCGGGTTTTGTCCCTTGCACAATTAAAATGCACGTGTTCGATAATGTCTTTGATTTGTAGAAGCACGGCGTGGTTTTGTGGGTAGTCTTGCAGACTTTGTGCCAACACATCAAAAGCAAAGCTGTAATCATCTTTGGTTTGTGCCTTGAGAATCTCAACAAGCGCAAGCCGCTCTTGTTCAGCCTGATTTTCCAAGGTGTTTAGATTATAAAAATCACGGCTGGAGATGGTGTGGTAATCCTCTTTGTTTTGAAAACGTACAAAGGGCTTAAATAAATCATCGTAGGTTAACTCACTCATTTGAAGGTAGCGCGCTAAGTCATTGAAGTTTGTCTGATTAAAAATGTAAGATGTCAGACACACAAGCAGTGCGTTCATGTCCTTATGTTTTAGAAAGTTGATAAGGGTTCGCAAATGGTTAACAACCAACGGTTGACTCACACCAAAGTCAATCTCGAATTCAAGGTTGTAACGTTTGAGAGCGGCCACTAATAAAAGTGGGACGGATTGCACATCGCAACAAATAATCAATGTTTTTTGATCTTGGTTTTGTAAGAGCCACTGTGCGGTCGCTTCCGCTTCGTGGGCATGATTTAATGCATAGTAAACAAGCTGTTGTGCTTGCTTGTGTTTCGGATAAGTCAGTGATTGTGCGTTTTTAACTTCCAGCAAGGCAACGATGTTTTTATCCGTGTACTTTTTAAAGAAGGGGTGGATGGTAACGTGGCTGGCATCGGTAATTTGTGTTTTTAAGTCCTGAAAATGGGGCAGATGTGAATAAACCTGCGCGAGCGTTTCCATGATGATTTTGATTTCTTTTTCTTTTTGATTGTCTGTAGGCAAACTTTCGATGTCAATGTCATACAACAAGCATTCTTTGTGGAAATCAATCAGTTGTTTTAAGATTTCCGGGTACACCAAACTATCTTTTAAGTTTGTGAAAAGTGAACGTTTCTCCATGATTTGACTGTAGGCCTGGCTAAAAGACTTGATGGGATGCACATCGTCATGCATGGATTTAATAAAGACGTTAAAAGGCAACAAGGCAACGTTTTCCAGCGCTTGTTTATCTTGAAGTAAATCAGCCATGATTTGCTGATGATTGTGAGCCGGTGCTAAAATCAATTGACGTGGTTTCATATTAGACCTCATTTATTTCATTATACACAAGATTTGGGCTTTTTAATTCAAATATCCGGGCTTTAGTGTTATGGTGAAAAAAAGGAAGATGATTGCCGTGATAATACGTCCAAAACGCAGCAAAGCATGTCGAGGTGATGAGATTTATGGACCTTAAAACATTACTTGATGCGATACCTGATCAACGCAGTGAGGCACCACGTTGCACATTCAATGGTTATTTAGAAGACTATACCAACCAAATCAGTGATGACCATGTTTTATATGAGCGCTTTAAAGAAATCATTCAATACGATCCAACCGTTAAAATCATTGTTGATTTTAATTACACCATGAATAAAAAGAATGTAGCGAATCAAATCATTCGCTATAAAGACGCTTTTAAAATCCCAACGCGTTACTGGCAGTGTCCTTATTTGCTTTATGGGGCAACTGAAAATCGTGGCAGTTTCGCAATCATGCTTGGGGGCGAAAGCGAGTTGGATTATTTGTTTATGAAAGGCGTGTATTATTCGTTAACTGAAATTGATGCGCTGCTTTATGAGTACCGCAATAAAATATTAACAAGTTCAAGCCATGCGGCGTTCTTTAATATCGATTATTTTGAAAATGTTGTGACCCATAAAAGCAGCATTGGGTCTTTGCAGAAACAACTTGATCGACAATTGTTTGAAGACAATGCGAGCTTAATTGAAAGAGCACTGACCTTAAGTGATCAAGTCCGCAGTGATGTGGAAGCCTCGTATGCGCTGGAGAATCAAGATGATGCCATCTACATGGCGATTGTTCGTTGGTTTTTATTAAAGAAGGCTTTGTATGTGCAAACCATGATTGATCAAGTGTTGCGACAAGCGCTTGATAACGATATTAAAAAAGTGCGAACCCTCGCGAAACAACACGTTGATCGTGTTCAATTCATTCCCCTTGCGATTATGTGGCGTTCTAAAAAGAGGATTTAAGCAAATCCTCTTTTTTTATGGTTGACATGTGTCGCAGTAGCCACTTATTTCAAGTTGATGGTCGATGACCTTAAAATGAAAGTTTGATTCAATGTAACCAAGCAATTCATCCATGGGGCAATAATCAATCGGAATCATTTTATGACAATTAATGCACACCAAGTAATGTTGATGATGCCGTGATTGCAGTTGAATCAGGTTGGTGTTGGTGATGCTACTAAATATTTTTTCAATGATACCATGCTCACTGAAGGTTTCAACACTGCGATACAGGGTTGAAAGGTTCATGGTCTGTGCTTGTTGACGTAATAAATCGTAGAGCTCCTCAACACTGATGGGTGCTTTTTGTTTGGCAAGCACCTTTAAAATGGCTTCCCGTTGTTTGGTATGTTTCAAATTATGTTGATGGAGAATCTTTTTAATGTTAATGCTCATAAATTAACCTCGTTTCGTTACAGCACTGTAGCCACTCACGATGATAAACAACAAGGCGTTCATCAAGACGATGGTTGCGCCTGTTGGAAAATCAAACATGATGGATACTAAAATGCCAGAAATGACTGTGAACAGTGAAATCACAACCGCCAAGGCAATGCTGCGCTTAAAGCCTGTTTGGAGCTTTAAGGCGATGACCGTTGGAAAGATGATAAAGCTTGAAATCAACATCGTGCCAACCACACGAATGCCAAGCACAATGGTGATGGATGTCAGAATTGCCAGCACTTGGTTCATACGGGTTGTGTTAATGCCAGAAACTTTCGCAAAGTCGCTGTCGTAAGTCACACTGAATAAATCATGATAAAAATACAAGACCACCGCAATCACAATCAGCGACAAAATCACAGATAAGATGACATCAACCTTGGAAATAATAAGAATACTACCAAACAGGTAACTAAACAAATCAACGTTGAAGCCGCTGGCAAGCGATGAAATAAAGACACCGAGTGCAACGGAAGTTGAGGCGACCAGTGCAATCGCCGCATCGCCACCGATGCGGTTTTCTTCACTTAACTTTAAAATAAGCAAGGAAGCACCGGTCACTATAAAGATGGACACAATCAGCGGTGATGTGTTTAAAAGCAAGGCTAAGGCAACCGTCGCAAAGCTAACGTGAGCCAACCCATCACCAATCATGGAGTACTTTCTTAAGACCAGAAAGATTCCTAAAAAGGAAGAGCTGATTGCGATGAGGGCGCCCACAATAAAGGCACGTTGTAGAAAGGGAAAGCTTAATAATTCAAGAATTGATGTAATGTTCATGATCTGGTACCTGACACAAGGATTTTACTGCTTGTGCTCCGAGTTGTTTAATGAGTGATTGTGAACTGCATATGTAATCCGTGCTGCCAAAATAGATTAGTTTTTGATCCAAGTAAAGGATGTTTTTAGCGTATTGATTCACAGACTGTAAATCATGGGAAATCAGCACAATGCTTACTTGTTCATGCGCATGCAAGTGATGAATCAGGGTGTAAAAATCTTCACGAATCTTAGGGTCTAAAGCCGATGTAGGCTCATCCAAGATTAAGATTTTTGGTGATTTCACGAGCGCACGGGCCATGAGCACCCGCTGATGTTGGCCACCGGACAAGTGTCCAATCTTTTTGTTTAACAAATGTTTAATATCCAAAAGCCCGCTTACTTGGCGAATCGCTTTTTCATTGGCTTTTGACAAACCCAACAAGGGTTGTTCGCGCAGCCCGGTCGCAATGATTTCCTTCACAGTTGCGGGAAAGTGCTTGTCACCTAAAAAAGAGGCTTGCGGTAAATAGCCGATGTCTTGTTGGCTGATGGAATCCGCACGTATGATGCTTCCTTTTTGAATTGGAACCAATCCTAAAATGGCTTTCATCAAGGTTGTTTTACCGGAACCATTGGGTCCGACAATCGCGAGAAAGTCATTGTTTTCAATATGAAAGGACACGTCTTGCACGGCATCCAAACGTCCATAAGCTATGGAAACATGGTTTGCTTCGATTAGTTTAGTCACTATGTAAAGCCTCCTTTAGTTTGATGGCATTATCGTTCATTATCGATAAGTAACTGACACCAGCTTCCATCTCCGCCTTGGTGATGTTATGAGCTCCGTGCAGCAACATGGCTTTCGTGTTTGTTTGTTCAGAAATGATGTTGGCGAT
>JAAZGU010000105.1 GCA_012511085.1 Erysipelothrix sp.
CCCGTTTCATTATTGCGAGGTCATCGCTGAGAAAGTATCCTTTCTCAGTCCCAAAGCAGGTTGAAAGTAGTGATTCACTACTTTTTTATTGTCCTAAAAAAAACAATATAATGTATAATAAACACAAGGTGATACATTATGAAACAATATTTAGATTTAATTGATTATGTTTTGGCACATGGTGAAGCGCGCATGGATCGGACCAAGACCGGGACCATCGGTACCTTTGGCCACCAACTACGGTTTGATTTAAGACAAGGCTTCCCACTTTTAACAACTAAGCGTGTTCACTTTCACTCAGTTCTTGTCGAACTTTTGTGGTTTTTAAAAGGGGACACCAACATTAAATACCTGGTTGACAACAAGGTGCGGATTTGGAACGAGTGGCCTTATGAAACCTACAAGCGACACGCTGATTATCAAGGTGAAAGCTTGGCTGAGTTTGTCGAGAAGATAAAGACGGATGCTGACTTTGCGCAAGCACACGGTGATTTAGGACCGGTGTATGGGCGCCAATGGCGTAATTTTAATGGTGTTGATCAAATCCAAAAGATCATCCAGGCCATTCAAGAAAAACCAACCTCACGCCGGCATCTGATCAGTGCCTGGAATCCCGCGGAAGTTGATGCGATGGCCTTACCACCATGTCATAGCCTCATGCAGTTTTATGTGGGGGATGATAATACGACCTTGTCTTTGCAACTTTATCAGCGGAGTGCCGATGTCTTTTTAGGAGTACCCTTTAACATCGCATCCTATGCCTTGTTGTTGATGATTGTTGCGGATGTCTGTGGGCTCCAACCGCTTGAATTTGTGCATACCTTTGGTGATGTTCATATTTATAATGACCACATCGAACAAATTCACAAACAGCGCAAACGCACCCTCAAGGCATTGCCGACCTTAATCATTAAAAATCATCATCAAAATATTGAGGATTATGATATCGACGATTTTGAATTGGTTGGCTATGATCCACATCCCCACATTGCCGGAAAGGTGAGTGTTTAATGATTACCTTGATTGCGGCTGTGAATCACAACATGCTCTTAGGCAAAGACAATGATTTGCCCTGGCATGTCAAAGAGGATTTACAACATTTTAAAGCTCAGACTTTGCATAAAAGTGTGCTCATGGGGCGTAAGACCTTTGAATCATTACCAACAAGTTTGAAAGACCGTACGATTTATGTGCTCACAAATCAATTAAATTACGAAGTGAAACTTGCGGATGTGCATGTTATTCATGATGTAAGTGCCTTAATTGCACAATATCAAGATGGCAAAGAGGAGTTGATGGTCGCTGGCGGTGGGGTTGTCTTTGAGCTGATGATGCCTTACACATCCAAGATTTTATTAAGCATCATTGATGATAACCAGCATGGGGATGTGTATTTTCCTCAAATTCCAGCCGATTTTCATTTAAATGCAATTCAAAACATGGGAACCTTTGTTTTAAGGGAGTATCGCCGGCATGTTTAAACGGGCGTTCGTGTCCATTAAACTTGGCTTTTCTGCCTTGATTATTTATTTGACGAGCTTACATACCCGCAAACAGAGTTTCAATGTACGATATGAGATTGCACGTTTGTGGGCCATGTGGTATTTGCGAATATTAAAAGTAAAAATTAAAATTCACCATAAGAATCACGTGCCTTTAAAATCCGGGGTCGCATTTATTATTTTAAATGAAAGCAGTGTTGATCAAGAGATTGCTTTGTCGCTTTTTAAACATCCAACACGGCACTATTTAACGCAAGCGCGTAAATTATTTAAAATATCTAAGGCGTGGCAAAAACGCTTGGAAAGCACTATAAATCCCGCACCGCTTGCTTTGCAGCATTTTGAAAACTCGGAAGATTTTGTGATATTCTGTGATAGTTACGATGGCATCAATGATCATTTAATGGCACAATTGATTCGATATCAGTATCCGATGGTCTTACTAAGCGTTGACAATGCGCGACGTGTTGTTGATGATCAGCCCTTGCCCCGCGTGGTGGTGGATGTATACTTTCATATTCCGATTGTTTATGAAGAATACGAAGGGCTTTCAATTAAACAAATCAAACTTATGCTATTAGAGAGAAAAGAAGGTAATATTTATGAATATGATTGATATTATTTCAAAGAAAAGAGACGGTCAGGCACTATCGCAAGCTGAAATTCAATATTGGGTGGATGCCATGGTTGCTGATCAAGTTCCCGATTATCAAAGCAGTGCTTTGTTGATGGCCATTTACATCAACGGTTTTAATGAACAAGAAACCTCAGATTTGACCTTAGCGATGGCCCACAGCGGGGATGTCGTGGATCTTTCATCAATTGCCGGCAAGATAGCGGATAAGCACTCAACCGGTGGCGTTGGGGATAAAACATCGCTGGTTTTAACACCGCTTGTGGCCGCTTGCGGTGGTAAAGTCGCAAAGATGAGTGGCAAAGGCTTGGGTCACACAGGGGGTACCATTGATAAGCTTGCCGCAATTCCAGGTTTTTCAACGTCCCTTGATTCTCAACGTTTCATCCAACAAGTTAATGATATTAATTGCGCCATCATTGAACAAACAGCCAATTTGGTGCCAGCTGATAAGATTTTGTACGCGCTGCGGGATGTGACTGCCACGGTATCAGCCGTACCGCTCATCGCATCATCGATCATGTCAAAAAAACTTGCATCAGGGGCGGACACCATTTTACTAGATGTGAAATATGGTGATGGTGCCTTTATGGCCACCAAAGAAGCGGCGATTGAACTGGCAGAAACCATGATCAGCATCGGTAACAACAACAACCGTGACACGCGTGCCATCATCAGCAGCATGGAACAACCCTTGGGTTATTCGATTGGTAATGCTTTGGAAGTCAAGGAAGCGATTGATACCTTGCGTGATGAGGGTCCCGAAGATTTGCGTGAATTATGCGTGGAAGCCGCCAGCATCATGCTGGTGCAATCAAAAGTCCATGATGATATTGAAAGCGCAAAAGCCCATGTGGAAGAAGTGCTTGCTTCCCATCAAGCCCTTGAAAAATTTAAAGAGATGATTCAAGCGCAGGACGGTGATCCTAGCGTTGTGGATTTTATTAGTAAATTTCCAAAATCGAACTTACGGAGCGCTGTTTTGGCGCCACAATCGGGTTACATTGCGAAAATACATGCGCAAAACTTGGGGATGGCAGCCGTAGCATTGGGAGCCGGACGCCAAGTGAAAGATGACCCCATCAATTACGGCGTGGGTATTGTATTAACGGTTAAGGTTGGCGATCCCATCAATAAGGACGATGCCTTATGCATCGTTTATCACGATGAGCCCATCGAAGATGCGTTTTTAGAGCAGGTGATGCATGACTTTGAAATTAGTGATAAGCCGGTGGCGGCAAGCCCTCTGATTGAAACCATTCTCGATTAGCTTGTGATATAATAGCGAAGGTGATTGTTTGTTTACAATAAGTATTGATCAATTTGAAGGACCGCTTGATTTAATGTTGTATTTGATCAAGGATAAAAAACTTGATCTTTTTGACTTGGATATTTTGGTTCTTATCGAGCAATATCAGCTGTATTTGGAACAAATGCATGAACAGCGCTTTGAAATCGCAACCGAATACATTTCGGAATTTGCGGGTTTAATTGAATACAAGTCAAAAAAATTGATTCCGACCATCAAAGCGGAGTTTGAAGAGGAATTGCCTGAAGAACCGGTTGATATCGTGGCGCGTTTGTTGGCCTATGAACAAGCGAAAAAGGCATCTGAGTATTTAAAAACTCAGTATGAGCAGCGCATGCAGCTCTTGTCAAAAACACCAACGACCTTCACCGGTCAATACGACACGATCAAGGAACAAACACCGCAAGATTTGTACAAAGCATTTGAGAAAGTGATGGCGCGCTTGCGACTCATGAACCCTTATGAAATGAAAACGACCAATCGCGAACTTTCGATTTCAGATCGTATCAACGAGTTAAGAGCCATCATCAGTCACCGGGAGCATGTCTTTAGTCTCACTGATCTTTTAAATGAAAGTGAAGACATTCATACACTGATTGTGACCTTTTTGGCGATTTTGGATATGATTCGCTTACGCGAGCTTGATTTTACAACCACTGAAGATGTCGTGTATTTACAAAGGAGAGCTTATGGTTAATTTACAGAAACAAGTGGAAGGCTTAATTTTTATAGCGGGTGATGAGGGTATTACACTCAAAACCATTGCGCAAGTCATTCAACAAGATGTAATGATTGTGCAACAGCTCATTGAAAATTTAAATGCTAACTATGAAGATCAAAACCATGCTTTTTTTATTTTACAAACCGGAGAGCATGTGAAACTTGTGACCGTGGAAGCCATCTATCCGACGCTCGCCTTTTATTTACAAATTAAATCGACACGCCAATTATCGCAATCGGCCTTGGAAACCCTCGCGATTATAGCTTACAAACAACCGATTACGCGCAGTCAAATTGAGGAGATTCGCGGTGTCAATTGCGACTTGATGATTCGTAAACTCATTTCCATGGATTTAATTGTCGAAGCCGGGCGGGAAACTACTCCAGGACGTCCATTTTTGTATGAAGTCACTCCGGAATTCATGGATGTGTTTAATTTAATTAGTTTGGATGATTTACCAGAATGGGAAGCTTCGTTTTTAAAAGAGGGAGAGGAATTGTTTGAAGGCTAAAACAATGCGTCTGCATAAGTTTTTATCACAAGCGGGTGTTGCTTCACGGCGCAAAGCGGAGCAGCTCATTGAGGCAGGGCGGGTGAGCGTCAATGGTGAAATCATCACCACTCTTGGTTATATAATTAGCGAAACTGACATCATCATGGTTGATCAACAACGTGTTTTACAACAAGATCTGGTTTATTTTATGTTGTATAAACCGAAAGGCTATTTAAGCAGCGTTGCTGATGATCGTAACCGTCAAGTTGTTGTGGATTTAATTAAAAGTGATGTCAGTGTGTTCCCTGTTGGGCGGCTTGATTTAGATACAACAGGCTTGCTTATATTGACCAATGATGGGCAATTTGCGCATACCATGATGCACCCATCCTTTGAAATTGAAAAGTCCTATGAGGTCACGATTCAAGGACGCATTAGCGCAAGTGAGTTAGAACAACTTGAAGAAGGTGTGGTTTTGGATGATGGTAGTGTTTCCGATCCAGCCCGGATTGAAGCCGTTAAAAAACAAGGTCCACATAGTATGGTGGCCCTCACCATCACGCAAGGTAAAAATCGCATCATACGCCGCATGTTTCAAGCCCTTGTTAGGGATGTGGTGAATCTGCATCGCTATCAATACGGAAATCTCACGCTTGGACAGTTAGGTGTGGGTGAATCGCGGGCTTTAACAGCCGCTGAAGTTGCGGCCTTGTATGGATTAGCGAAGGAATAAGATGCAACAACATTACATGAATCGAAGCGTTACAATTAAACAAGTGATGATATCCTTGCAGTTTGTTGATTATATTTTAGAAATTGATAGTCCTGTTTTAAGGGCTTGTGAGGGAAGTGGAGGTTATTATGGCTAGAACCATTCAAAAGTTCTTACACAAATATCATAAACAATCCCTAATTAAGAAGCCTTTTTTGCGGGATGCACAAAGTAAGGAAAATTTTGTGAATCAACACGGTTTAGTGTTTAAAGTCCAGGATGAAATGGATGCGATTCTCTTGGATGTGTATCATGTATCAACCCAAAATAAAGAAGCCTTGCAACAAGCGATTGAAACAACGCGCAACAACGTGTTTGACATGTGGGAGCATTTAACGAACTTACAAAAGAATCATCTTTTACAGGTGGAAAACCAAGCCTTGTACGATGCCTTACCGCATTTTTACTATAACGATCAAAAAATATACATTGCCTTTTTTAATGAACTCTTAAATTCACTGATTGATAAGCGGCCGGATGTGTTTGAATTGGAACAATTTTTTAAATTATACAAGAACTATTTGGATGAAATCATTCCAGTTTCTGATTATGGGCATTTGCCTTTTGCCAGTGACTTTAGTGTGTGTGAATTGCTGCGAGTCGATCAGGATGTGATGTTTCTCTATCATCCAACTGTCAATGTCGTGTATGAAATCGAAAATTTTAACATTAAAAGACGCTTTCCCTTTGCTTTAAAACAGGCGCCATCTTTAGCAGCCTTGCAGGATTTTGCATCTTTAGTGACCTATGATAAACTAGATGCAATTAAAGCCTGGCTCACAAGCCAAAACGTGCTTTCCTTGAAAGCGCAAAAAGCAACCTTAAAAAAAGCTTTTAAAAAAATAGAAGAGGTGTAAGTTTGAAGACGTTTGCAATCGCAACCTTAGGTTGTAAAGTTAACTCAGTGGAATCGGATCGCTACATCCAAATTATGGAACAAGGTGACTATCAACAAGTTGATTTCAAAGATAAAGCTGATTTATATATTATTAATACATGCGCTGTGACCAACGCTGCGGCCGCTAAGAGCCGGCAGCGAATTGCGCAAGCCCAGCGTTTGAACCCCAAGGCGCAAATTGTCGTGGTTGGCTGTTCCGTGGCAGCAGATTTTGATAACTTGTCAAAATTTAAAAACATCGAAGCTTTTATTTCTCAAGATGAGAAAGCAGACTTTGATCGTATTGTGCTCAAGAAAGAGCTCATGAATACCTTGGCGGCCACCAAACAATCCAAAACGCGGGCGTTTTTAAAGATTCAAGATGGTTGTGAACAGTTTTGTTCCTTTTGTGTGATTCCCATTGCGCGTGGCCCGGAAACATCGGTGCAGCTTGATGAACTCGTAACTACTACCCAGCAGCTCGTGGCAGCGGGGCATCAAGAAATTGTACTAACCGGCATTCATATTGGAAAATACGGGATGAAAGATGAAAGTTCACTGCTTGAACTTTTAAAAGAGCTGGTGTGTATCGATGGCTTGCAGCGGATTCGTATTTCTTCGATTGAAATAACGGAATTGCACGATGACTTATTGGAATTCATGGCGAATGAACCCAAAATAGCGAAACACTTGCACATTCCTTTGCAATCGGGAAGCGATGTGGTCCTTAAAGCCATGAATCGCCCCTACGACATGGCTTATTTCTTTAAGCGGGTTGCGAAAATTCGCACCCTAATGCCAGATATTATGATAAGCAGCGATGTGATTGCCGGTTTTGTCAATGAAAGCGAAGCACAATTTCAAGAAACAATCGCAAACATCGAGGCACTTGATTTTGGATTTCTCCATGTGTTTCCGTATTCAAAACGCAAACAAACCAAGGCGATGCAGATGAAGCATCATCTGCCTGGTGATGTGATTAAAGCGCGCACGCAGACTCTGTTGGCAGTTTCGAAAGCGTGCCGCACAAAATATTACCAATCGTATGTGGATAAAAATGTTTCGGTTTTGTTAGAGCGTCACCATAAGGGTGGTATGTTTGGATACAGTGAGCATTATCTGCCTGTTGTTGTGAAAGATTACAAATGCGATGGCAACCAGTTTGTGGACGTTACCATCACCCACACCACTGACACCATGTGTTATGGTGTGCTTAAATAGGAGCTTTTATGTTACTAAGTGAAATTTTTAAAGATGCCCCTGCGGTTTTAATTAAGAACCTGATGAGTGACTCGCGTAAAAAAACGCAACGTGGTCTGTTTTTTTGTTTGAAAGGCATGACCTTTGATGGGCATAAATTCATCGACCAAGCTATTGAAAATGGGGCAGTTGCGATTGTTTACAGTGATCCGTTGCCTGATAAACAAGAAGGCATCACTTACATTCAAGTTAAAGATGTGTTAGCGACCTTAAATCAAGTCGCAAACACCTTTTATTTGAAACCTTCAAGCCAACTTGATGTGTATGGTGTGACCGGCACCAACGGAAAAAGCACGGTAGCAACCTTAATCCATTATTTCAACTCCCAATTTACAACTTCAGGTTACATTGGGACAATTGGCATTGAAATTGGGGATAAGAAGCAGCCAGCCTTGTTAACGACACCCGATATCATTGATTTACAACGCACCCTAAGTGAGATGGTGAAAGATTCGGTTTCCACCGTCGCCCTTGAAGTATCAAGCATCGGTTTGGAACAACATCGCGTGGATGCGATTGATTTCAATGTCGCTATCTTTACAAATTTGACGCATGATCATTTAGACTATCATGGTACGATGGATAATTATTTTCGTGCCAAAGCAAAACTGTTTGAATTATTGGATACGGAAGGCTTGGCGATTGTCAACCTTGATGATGCTTATGCACAAGGCATCATTGACTATTCAAATGCGCCCGTATGTACCTATGGTATCGAAAGTGAAGCTGATTTTATTATCGATGACATTGAATTGAGTGCCAAAGGTACAAGCTTTTCATTAACCAATCATAAAACTGAAGAAAAAATCACAATTGAAACCAACTTAGTGGCGCAGTTTAATGTGATGAATTTGACGGCTGC
>JAAZGU010000106.1 GCA_012511085.1 Erysipelothrix sp.
ACCAGTTGCTGGTGCTAAGGTTTCACTGCCACGACTTACGTTACCGCCGGTATTAGCGACGTAGTTAATAGTAACATCTGCATTTTCTTTCCACTGTGCATAAACATACACATCTTCAGGTGCTAAATCTGTGAAGCCTTCTGTGTAAGGTGTATTACCTGCCGCATCAAGGGTCCACCCATCAAAGGTGAAACCGATGCGTGAGAAGTTCGCTTCAGTTACACTACCACCAACTTGGAAGGTTTCAACGACATTTGCTTCAGTTCCATGATTTGGATCAAAAGTGAAGGTGTAGTCGATTGGTTCAAAGTTTGCATAGTAGGTTGCTGCTACGTTGACGCCACCAACTTTCGCTGGGACAAAGAGCAAGGCACTACCCACTGCAAGTACACCTGCGGCATCGGATGTCCAATTAATGAACTGATAGCCAGGTGCTGGCGTTGCTGTTGAACCTTGAGCAATCCCACTAACGGGAGCTAAAGTTTCACTAGGACGATCAACACTACCACCAGGATTGGCGATGTAGGTAATTGTCACATCATCAGCACGCACAAAATGCGCATAATAAGTTGCTGGTACATTTTTACCATTAACTTTAGCTGGTGTGAAATTCGGATTGCTGCTAACAGAGTCATTGCCTGCTGCATCGCTTGTCCATTTCACAAATAAGAAGTCCGCATCTGGTATTGCAGTTGATCCTTTCGCAACACCTTGTGTTTCATCCATTGATTCTAAAGCGCGTGAAACACTGCCTCCAGCTTTCGCTTCATAACGAATAGCGATAACTTCTGGTTTTGGAAATTCTCGGTCTCCTGGATTCCCATCCGGATCTTTGTAATTAAGCCATGCTTCTTCGTTAGTATCAAGAAAATTCGCAGGAGCATCGGCTTTTAACTTAACCTTATACTTTAATACTTGGGTTGTTTCTTTAATTTCCCCAAAATCCCATGTAATGATTTGGGTAGCATTATCGAAGTCTGCAGTACCAGGATAACCTGGAATAAAGCCTTCAAACGTAAAGTGTTCCCCGAGTTCATCAGTTACAACGGCTTCGGTTCCCGCTGGGAAATAATTAGTTACATCTTGTGCAATTAAATTGAAAATATTATTCAAGTTGCTTGATGTAGCTGCCCAGTAGCCTTTGTTTTGCGTGGATTCTAAAACCGTTTTACCTGCATTGTTGACTTCAAGACCAATGCTATAAACGTCATATTTGTCTTTAACCCAACCGGCAATGTGTGCAACTGAATCTGCTAAGTCAAAACTACGAGACCAACTTGTTGATCCAGTACGTTCATTATCACATGTACGTGATACTTGAATTGTTTTACTGAATGTTCGATTACTTCCAGTTCCAATGCGAGTTGCACTAAAGTTGAAATCAAAACGTCCTGTATAATTAGCTGCGTTATTACGATTGTTCGTAGCGACACTAACTGAACAACTGTTCCAACCTTGACTTACACTGACTGGTCCATCATATTCTATATTGAAATCATAACCAAACGTTGGTTCACCGTCACCCATGATAACCATGGATTTTGGTCGTGAACTCGTGTTGGCTTCTAACATGAGATACCCTTCTCGAATACCTCCTTCAAGGTGTGTACCACCATTCGCATTAAGACCATCAATTTCATCGATCAAAGTAGCTCGATGAGAGATAAAATCACTAGTATCACGACTGATGAACTCTGCAAATGAAACAATCGCAATCCTACTATCACTATTACGATCTAAAATCGTATTAATAAAGTTTTTTGCTGCGGTTTTAAGTGCAGTCATTCTTGAACCGCGCATACTTCCAGAGCGGTCAAGCACTAACACAATATCCACAGGTGCAGGAGTTGTTGTCTCAATTGGATTACCTTGAACACTTAAGGTGATTTCATAAATATCGTTGTTACCTAAATCTTTGGTCTTGTCGATTGTGATTTCACCCGGTGTACCATCGTCTGCAATAACCAGATTCGGTTTATACACTAACGATGTCACAATAAGCAATAAACTTACTGTAATTTTATAAAGTCTTTTCATCACTGTGTCCATAGACTAAATTTTTTCCTTTCCTTTCTCTAAAACTTTCTGATTGACTTGAATTTTCTTTTTGCTATCTTTAATAAACCAAGTCACTTCACTGCCTTCCAGGGCTACCATTTCCATCGCTTTGGGATGATTCCCTTTTAGAAAGTAAGTAGGCGGTTGTTTTGATAACAACAAGACTCCGCCGTGGTCTACCAAGATACTGCTTTCACTTGGTGCCACTGACACGTCCACCCCCGTGGTATTGTTATATCCCCAACTAAGGTAATAGCTACCGTCATTTAGTAACAAGACATCATTAATAATGATGTGAATTGCACTGACTCTTTTTATAATCAAATACACTAAGAGCAACAAAGCAAAGATAATTGTTACGTACATGATCGATGTGCTATCCAAGGATATAACACTAATTATGTGTGTGTTTACCTGCATTTCTAGCACAAGTAGCATCACCTCCTTGTTATAACTTATTCCCATTATGACAGTCTGTGGTTAGTATTTGGTTAGAAGTTCAAAGTATTTCGTTATTTGTTTGTGTAATTTCACAAGCACAAAAAAACTCCCG
>JAAZGU010000107.1 GCA_012511085.1 Erysipelothrix sp.
AGCTGACCAATCAAAAACCAATGTATGCCCACAGCCTTGAAACCATCGAGGCGCAAATGACAAACATTGAATCCATGTTTTCATCGTTTGAAGCCTGGATGTACGCTTCTGAGTTTGAAAAAGCCAAAGCTAAAAGTGAAGAAATTGAGGCAAGCATCAGTGCTTTGAAACTGCTACTTGATCAACTTCCAGAATTAATCAATTTAACCAAGGGTGTCATCCCAACCTTAATTGAGGAAGTGGCGGCGCACCATGCGGTGAGTAAGCAGCGAGAAATGCACGTGGATCATTTGGATGTTGAGCGTAACCTCGATTTGATCAATCAAACCTTAAATGATGATTTAGTGCAACTTCGTAACGGGATCGTCACGGATGTGAAAAACCATTGCCTGGAAAATGAGAAACGCTTGTTGCAACTAAAGGTCGCGCTTGAACATGAAGAACGTGCCTTTGATGAAACAACGCAACTTGTGGAACAACTGCACACCACCTTACAAGGGGTGGAAGCCCAACACAAGGCCCTTGAAGGCCAACATCAACAGTTTGCACAACGCTACGGTTTGCATTCCATCAAAGCATTTTTAGAAGAGAAGGCGACTGCCATCAAGCAAGCGCAAACAAACTATGATGATTTAAAAGAACGTTTTATCAAACAACAAGTGCCATCCTCGAGTCTGTTGGTTAATTTAAAAGATGAAGCCATGGTTGTTGAGCAACTTAAACAACAATTGGCGGCGGAACATAAAAAGTTTTTTCAGTCGCAGAGCGATGAAGAGCGCGCGCAAAAACAATTATTGAAATTGCATCTCATCGTCAATGAGATCCAAGTAAAAATTAGAAAACATCGGCTGCCAACGATTAGTGATTCTTACAGTGGCGATGTGCGTAAGGCCAAACAAATGACGGCTGTCATTGAAGATTTGTTACAGCGCGAACCCTTGGATATCAACCGTTTGAACACAATGGTCAACGAATCCATCGATTTTATCTATAAATTATATAATAATGTCAATAACATTGTCGGTATGGTAGATATGATTGAAAATGGCATCGTGTTTGCCAACAAATATCGTTCTTCCATTGACTTTGTCGACCATGAATTGACGCGTTCCGAATTAAGTTTTCGAAACGGTGAATACACGCAAGCTTTGAGCATTGTCTTAGCAGCGATTGAAAAATTACATCCTGAAACCTTTGAAGATTTAATTCGTGAAAACGCAAAAAGTGCCACAAGTGGAGGTTAACATGATTTATTTAGACCATGCAAGCAGCAGTCAAGTTGAACCACAATTTATCAAGGCAGCACAATCCATGTTGCCTGATTTTTTTGCGAATCCTAATTCACAACATATGCTTGGGTATGAAGTCAATTCGAAGATTGATGCAAGTCGCAAGCAGATCGCCCAGCATTTTAAGGTGCGACCCCAAGATGTTATCTTCACCGGCTCCGGCAGTGAAGCCATGAATTTAGCCATCAAAGGTGTTGCGCTTGCGAACTTGAACCATTCAAAGCACATCATTAGCGTTAAAACGGAGCATCACAGCGTGCTCAACAGTTTAGAGTATCTAAAGCAATATCATGATTTTGAAATTTCATATTTAGAAGTTGATCAAGTTGGGCATGTTGATTTAGATAAATTGAAGACAGCCTTACGTCCAAATACAAGCATGGTGGTCATGATGGCCGTCAACAATGAGATTGCGACCATCCATCCTTTGGAAAAAATTCATCAACTGATTAAACAAAACACCCGACAAGCGGTGTTGGTTGTCGATGCGGTTGCAGCGATTGGTAAGATTGACTTTAATTTAATCCATGGGGATGTGATTGGCATGAGCGCCCACAAACTTGGTGGTTTTGCTGGCTCAGGGTGTCTCATCAAAAAGCAACACGTTTTGATGGAGCCTGTGATTCACGGAGGCCAACAAGAACAAGGACTCCGTGGTGGCACGCCTTTTGCAATTGCTAACATTTTATGGGGTGCCGTGTTTGAAAATGCACTCGTAAAACAAAAAGAGCACAAGCAAAGCATGGCGGCACTGCGTGATTATGCGATCGCGCAACTGCGAACACAATTTGATGTTACAATAGTATCGGACTCAAAAGGGTCACCTTACATTGTCAGTTTCATTCAAAAGGGGATGCACAGTTCGGTTATTTTAAACACGCTCAGCATGCAAGGTGTTTATGTTTCAAGTCACAGTGCATGTGCCAGCCAATCGCAAGCACCAAGTCATGTGTTGCTGGCCTGTCATTATCCCAAAACGCTGGCTCAAGGCATGATTCGCATCAGTTTTAACTACAAGACAACGCAAGCTGACATTGACGGATTTTTAAAAGCATATCAAAAGGTGAAAATGTATGAGAAATAAAATATTGTGCCGCTTAGGAGAAGTTTCGACTAAAATCGGCAATCGTAATGAATTCATTAAAATCTTAAAAAAGAATGTGCAAGTCACCTTGCGCGATTTTGATAACATCGTCGTGGACCGCAGTTTTGATCGCATGATTATTTCTTATGATGCCAAAGACCAAGAACCCATTGTTGATGCGCTTCAACATGTGTTTGGCTTAAGCAGCTACTCGGTGATTGAAGTGGTGCCGCTTGACTTGGATGTCATTGTTGATACGGCTTTAAAACAGATGCAAACCCAACCAACCGCGACCTTTAAAGTCTTTACAAAGCGTTCCAATAAAAACTTTCCCTTTATATCGGACCAAATTAATCGGGCCGTGGCAGGTGCTATATTAAAAGCTACCGATCACACGGTCGATGTGCACCATCCTGAAATCCCGGTTCGGGTTGAAATTAAACAAAACGAAGCTTATGTATCGGTGCAAACGTATCCGGGACTCAAGGGTATGCCCGTGCGCATGGCAGGGCGGGGCGCGCTGTTGCTTTCTGGTGGGTTTGATTCACCAGTTGCGGGTTACTTAGCGAATAAGCGGGGTCTGGAATACATAGCGATTCATTTTGAGACCATGCCTTACACGTCATTGCAGGCCCTGGATAAGGTCTTAAAGTTAGCGCAGAAGATTAGTGTTTATCAAAATCAAACGCACGTGCATGTGGTACCCTTTACCATGGTCCAACTTGCCATCAATCAACACGTGCCTGAAAGTTATCGCATTACGATTATGCGCCGCATGATGGTGCGAATTGCCAATATGATTGCGAAAGCCAATCGTGCGCGTGTCTTAATTTCAGGTGAAAGTCTGGGTCAGGTTGCCTCGCAAACCATTTCCAGTTTAGAAACCATCAATGCGGTCAGTTCACAACTTATTTTACGTCCCGTGATTACCTACGATAAAATGGAAATCATTGAGCTTGCACGATCGATTGATACCTATGATTTATCAACTTTGCCTTACGATGATTGTTGCACAGTCTTTACACCCAAGCACCCGACAACCAATCCGTCGATTGCAAAGGCGACAAAATACGAATCCTTTCATGATTTTGAACCGCTGCTTCAGACAGCGGTTGTGGAAACCAAGAAATACATCGTGAATAAAGAAGGCATTACATTAGTTAAGGAGTAATACAATGGCATTTGATTTTTTAAGTGATCGACTCACAAATATCCTATCTAAGATCCGACGTCAACCACGTTTAACTGAACAAAACATGGATGAGGTCTTGCGTGAAATTCGAATGGCGCTGCTTGAGGCCGACGTCAACTTGCAAGTCATTCAAGACTTTTTAGCGCGCATTAAAGAAAAGGCACTCGGCATCTCTTTAATTGACAAGGTGGCACCCTCAGAGATGGTGATTAAAATTGTCTTTGATGAAATGGTCACTTTATTGGGAGAAAAAGAAGTTGGCTTATCTCTGGATGATCCTTTAAATGTCATGTTTATGGTTGGTTTACAAGGAAGTGGTAAAACAACATCCGCCGCTAAAATTGCCAATTATTTAAAAACAAAACACAATAAAAAAGTATTGCTGGTGGCGGGGGACTTACAACGTCCAGCTGCTATTGAACAATTAAAAGTACTGGGACAGTCCATCGATGTTGATGTGTTTTCTTTGGGGCTCGATAGTGATGTTATCAAGACCACCAAAGCTGCTGTTGAGCATGCGCAGCAGGAGCGCTTTCAAGTTGTGATTGTGGATACGGCAGGGCGTTTGGCTATCGATGATGAACTCATGGATGAGCTAAAAAACCTCTACCAACACATTCAGCCGCAAGAATTGCTCTTGAGTGTGGATGCCATGAGCGGTCAAGACATCGTCAACGTAGCCAATGGCTTTAAAGCAGCCCTACCATTAACGGGCTTAATGGCAACTAAATTTGATAGTGATGCACGTGGTGGAGGAGTGCTTTCAGTCGCTTCCTTGACGCAAGTCCCAATCAAATTTGTGGGAACCGGTGAGAAGGTTGAAGACTTGGAACTCTTTTATCCCGATCGCATGGCCAATCGCATTTTAGGAATGGGCGATGTGGTCTCACTTGTTGAGAAAGCTCAAGAGAAAATCGATGAAAAAGAAGCCATGACGGGCGTGCAACGCTTGATGGCAGGTACCTTTACCCTCAATGACATGTTGAGTCAGATTGAACAAATGAATAAGTTAGGGTCTTTAAAAGGCATCATGAAAATGTTACCCAATGCGAAAGCCTTAGCCGATCAAATTGATGATGATCAAGCCAGTAAATCCATGAACACCTCCAAGGCAATCATTTTAAGCATGACGCCTTATGAGCGTGAAAATCCTCAGGTGCTTAAAGCATCCCGTAAAAATCGGATTGCCAAGGGTAGTGGTGTCACTGTTGCGCAAGTCAATGCTTTGTTGAGTCAATTTGAAAAGACCAAACAACAGATGCAAATGATGCTGCAGGGGGCAAGTCCCATGATGGCGAGCTCGGGTTCCAACACGCGGCGTAATCCGAGAAAACGCAAAAAACGACGTCGTCGATAAGCACAATTGATGTGGTAAGGTCCAAACCTTGACACATCAATTTTTATGTGATAGAGTAAGCAAGCATTACAAGGAGGTTAGTATGGCTGTAAAATTACGTTTAAGAAGAATGGGAGCCAAAAAAGATCCATTTTATCGCATTATTGCTGCGGATTCACGTTCACCACGTGATGGTCGCTTCATTGAAAGCATTGGTTACTACAACCCAACTACCGTACCAGCGGAAGTTAAAATCAATGAGGAGTTAGCGCTTAAATGGCTTGCCAATGGTGCAATCCCTTCCGATACGGTTAAAAACTTATTTTCTAAAGCAGGAATTATGAAAAAACACCATGAAAGTAAAATTAGGAGTAAATAATGAAACTGAATGAAGTTGAACAAATTCTCTATGATTTATTAATTCCCATGGTGCAAGAGAAGGAAAGCTTGCAAGTGAAAAGCATGCCAAGCATCGATGACGATGAAATTATTTTGCTTGTGTATGCAAAAACGGAAGACACGGCGCGTTTAATTGGGCGCCAAGGGTCAATGGCAAGTGCCATTCGTCACATGATGTCGATTCCTGCCCGTTTAGAAAATAAAAAGATTACGATTAAATTTGAATCTTACTAAGTAATGATTAAAGAGATTAATATCGGAAAGATTGTGCGACCTTTTGGGGTCAAGGGTGAAGTGAAAGTACAACTTTACACCGACATCCCCAATGAGCGTTTTACAATCGGGAAAACGATCAAGGCTTTCAATGACAAGCGCACGCAAGCGCTTGTGATTCAAGGATTCAAAGTGCATCAAAACCATGGCATTCTTAAATGCTCCGGTTTTGAAAGCATCGATGATGCGCGCACACTAGTAAATAGTATATTATCAATAGAAATTGACACCAGCAAGGAAGATCGCATTGCTTTCTTTGATTTGATGGATTGTGATGTGGTTGAAGATCAAAATCACATCGGTAAAGTCATCGAAGTGATGGATAATCCAGCCCATCCGATTCTAAGGGTATTAACCCCCAATCAAAAGCATGTGTTGATTCCTTATGTGGATGCCTTTGTGGTGGATGTTGATATCCAAGAGAAAGTCATCAACATTCAAAGCATTGAAGGGTTACTATGAAAATAAGCATTGCGACCCTCTTTGATGCCATGTTTGAACCATTTTTTATGACATCGATCATGAAAAAGGCAAACTTAAAAAACCTGGTGCAATTTGAAACGATTAATATCCGTGATTACACCAAAGACAAACACACACGCGTTGATGATTATCCTTACGGTGGTGGAGCCGGCTTGGTGATGCAGGTCCAGCCGATTGTGGATATGCTTAAGGCCATCAAGACCAAGGACTCCCATGTCATCTTGTTAACCCCGGCAGCACCGGTCTTTAACCAAGCCCGGGCGCGTGCGTTAAGTAAGAAGTCACATCTTATCTTAATCTGCGGCCATTATGAAGGGGTCGATGAGCGTGTTATGGCTTACGTTGATGAAGTGTTATCGATCGGTGATTATGTTTTAACCGGTGGTGAGCTTGCGGCTATGATTGTCGTTGATAGTGTAGTTCGTCTTTTGGACGGGGTGTTGGCAGCGGATTCAACCAAGGAAGAATCTTTTGAAAACCATCTGCTTGAATACCCACAATACACACGTCCTGAAACCTTTGAGGGTGATCAAGTACCGGGTGTTTTACTCAGTGGTCACCATCAGCAGATTAGAAGCTGGCGTTTGAAAGAATCCTTACGAAAAACTTTAAAGTATCGTCCCGATTTATTAGAAAAAGCCGATCTTGATCAAGAAGCACAAGCGCTTCTTAACGCGCTTCTCAAAGAATCTGAAGATTGATTTATTTTCATTATTATGTTAGATTAATAACGCCTAATATGGCAAAGCGGTTCCGCTGCTCTAGTATGAACCCAACTATACAATAGGAGATTAACATGAACAAACATTTACTTGATGAAGTTGTTGCAACACAGCTTCGCGATGACATTCCTTATTTTCGTTCAGGTGCAACGGTACGCGTGGATGTCAGAATTAAAGAGGGCGACAAAACAAGAATTCAAGCCTTTGAAGGCATTGTGATCGCTCGTAGTGGCAAAGGGATTGCCGAAACTTTCACGGTTAGAAAAGTTTCATCCCAAATTGGTGTGGAACGTTCATTCCCAATCCATTCACCAATCATTGAAAAAATTACAGTACTGCGTCACGGTAAGGTTAGAAGAAACAAACTATTCTACTTACGCGGACGTTCTGGAAGAGCTGCTCGTATCAAAGAAATTCGTAAATAAAGCGCCGCATGGCGCTTTGTTTGAAGGAGCAACATGACCCAAAAGAAGCGTTCAATTTTCAAGGAATTCAAAGATTTAATGAAAACTGCAATCATCAGTGTGGTTGTCGTTTTTGCGATGACGAAACTCGTCATTAAACCGATTGAAATTGAAGGCATGTCGATGCAGCCCACGCTGCTTAACAAGCAACGTGGTTTTTCCAACATTTTGGCTCATAAAATCACGCCCATCAAACGTTTTGATATAGTGATCATCTACGATGCCATTGACCGTGATTATTTTGTGAAGCGGGTGGTCGGCCTTGAAAATGAAGTCATCGAGTTTCGTAACGATGTGCTTTATGTCAATGGTGAAGCCATCGACCAGCCATTTTTAGATGAGAACTATGTGATGTTGACAACCAACGATCACCAGTTTTTATTCACCAAAGATTTTGGTCCGGTGAAAGTCAAACCCAATCATGTGTTTGTCTTAGGAGATAATCGATTGAATTCAACGGATTCGCGGGTGCGCGGGGCCTATCCTGTTAAAAACATCATCAGCAAACACATTTACATTGTCTATCCTTTTAATCAAATGCGGTTCTATCACAATTAGACAGGTTAAAATACAACATCTATAAAACTCCACGTGGAGTTTTTTCTTTTATAAGCCACAAATATGTTTGTGCATTTGTGAGGCTTCTTTTATAATAAAGCTTGATGATTGATTAACTATTAAAAGGTAAGAGCGATGAGTGTTATTTTTGAAATGATTTTAGAGTTTGCGTTTACGCTTGTGCAATCAGAAAAGACCCCTGGGTGGTTAAAGTATCCACTCATGTTTGTGATTGTGGTTTTTTATGCTTTTATTTTAGTAGGCTGTGCCTTTTTAATTATGAAAACCAACAACCTTGTAGTGAAAGTGTTTTTAATGGTTGTTGAAGTGCTGATCGTGATTGGTATGGTTAAACTGTATATGAAATTTAAAACACACATCCACAACCAAGTGTTGCCTTAGGAGGATGTTATGATCCTTGATGTTCTTGTACTGCTTATACTTTATCTAAAAACATTCTATAAAAAATGGAAAGCCAAGGGCAAGCAGGTCTTAATCGTGAATACATTAATGTATGTTTACGTGGGTATGGTCCTTTATTTTACGTTGATGCCGATTGTAGGGGCCTTACCATTTATATTTTCTCATCCTTATGTGTGGATGAACATGCATTTGTTTTCTGATGTGATTTTAGGGCGTGGTGATTTTGTGCGTCAGATTGTTCTCAATGTTGTGATGATGATGCCTTTTGGTTTCTTATTGCCGTTGGTTAAAGAAAAAACGACGAATCTATTCAAGGTAATCGGCTATACCTTTTTATTTAGTTTAACGATTGAGATGTTACAACCTTTAATCAATGGTTTTCGGATGGCGGATGTCACGGATTTAGTAACCAACACGGCGGGTGGCATCCTCGGTTATCTTATTTATAAAATTTTCAAACCTTTGGTCGACAAGGTATTAGCGGCTTTTGCATAAATGGCTAAGTAAGCTCGATGTCAGGAGTCAGGGATGAAACTAAATACAAAAAATATCAGTGACACATTCATGTTGTTGCTTGCGCTTGGCTTGGGCTTATTTTTAGGTGTTTACATCAAGTATGCAGGCTTGCGGGTTGGCAGTCTATGGACGGGTAATTTTGGGCAGATAGGCAATGGCTTGTTTTTATGGACTGCGCTCTCAACCATGATTGCGCTACACTCAAATTCAAAAACAAAAGCCGCGCTGCATGTGTTTGCTTTTCTTGGGTCCATGGTTGTTTCTAATTACACGTATTCTTTTTTAGTGGTCCATTATTTTGTACCACGGGTTGTGTTATTTTGGACGTTGATGTTAATTCCTTCAGCCTTAGGCGCAGCATTGATTTGGGATATCAAAAGCAATAAAACCATCCTTGGGATACCGGTGCGACTCATTGTGTTGTTTGTTGGAACCTTAATCATGCTTTATGACTTGTTTGTGTATCCCTTTTTATCGCAACACGTTGATGCGCTGATGATTGTTGCGCTCTTGTATTATGGCTTCGTGAAATCGATTCAAAGAGTGCGTGTGTTATAATAAATAAGGCGGAATTTCAATAAATAAAACTTAGATGTGTCTCATTTATTCACAATCACTAGCATGTTGAATTTTGAAAGATGATGGCACAAGGAGGGACTAAGATGCAGGATTGGGAAAGCAAACTTAACAAATTTCTAGAGACTTGGGCATACATGGACCACACCATTGGTATCTTGGTTTGTGGTAGTTACATTACCGGTGATCCCGATGAACATTCAGATTTGGATGTTCATATTATTCTCGATGAGCAGGTAGCTTTTCGAGAAAGAGGCAATCGGTATGTTGATGGTTTACTGATTGAGTATTTTGCGAACACGCCCAATCAAATCAGGCAATATTTTAAAGAAGATTATCAAGCCATCAGTCAGATGAGTCAAACTCAATTTGCGACGGGAAGTATCGTATTGGATAAAGATGGTGAAGTTCAAAAACTTAAAGATGAAGCAATCGCAATGATTAATAGAAGGTTTGAAGATATCAGCCCTGAAATTAGTGAATTACATAAATATGCACTATGGGATGCATTGGATGATCTCCAAGCCATTTATAAGGCAAAAAGAAATGACTTTGATTTCATCTATTTTGTGAACTTGGACATGCTCATTGGGACTTACATGAAATTAAATAAATTATCATATGATAAAAAACAATGTTAAGACATCTTGAAAGTAATTACATAAGAAAGAAATATTTATTAACAGAAATTACCGATAAAAAAGTAGCGAACCTTATCCATGATTGCATCACCCAGCCAAGTAAAACAAAACGCTTAACGGCTTATGAGCAGTTAACACACATCGTTTTTGATTTGACGGGTGGATTTGATATTAATGCATTCAAATTCAAGAGTTCTAAAGACTTAAGTCGAGCAGGAGATTAATGTTTAAACAATAGCAATCACCTACAAACACTTTGAATAAAAAAGTTTTTAAAAATTTAACACGAATGGTGGTAAAATGAACGAAAACACTATCTATGAAATGAGTTTAAATAATTCACCGTTTAATCTTATTAAGCTAGGAAGTAAGACAGTTGAACTTAGATTAAATGATGATAAACGAAAAGCATTAAAAGAGGGGGATTATATTAAGTTTACAAATTTGGAAACTCAAGAACAAATTCTAGTTGAGGTAATTAAACTAAATGTTTTTCCCGATTTTAAAACTTTATATACAAAGTATGATCCGATAGCAATGGGATATACAGAAACAGATATCGTAGATTATCGAGATATGGAAGCATACTTTTCTTCTGATAAACAAAAGCAATACGGTGTTTTAGCAATCGAAATTCATTTAGAAAGAGAAATAAAGTATGGAAAATAAAGGTAGTAATATAAACTGGTTTCCAGGACACATGACAAAAGCCAATCGCCGCATGCAGGAGCATTTAAAGGCGATTGATATTGTCGTGGAAATTCGTGATGCGCGGATTCCCATGGCGAGTGAAAATCCCCTGCTTAAACAACTTGCTCAGAATAAATTAAAGGTTATTGTTTTTAATAAAGCGGATTTAGCTGATCCAAACATTACCAAGGCTTGGCAAGCTTACTTTGATGATCAACACGATAACTATGTGTTTGTCAATGCAACCCAAGCTAGCAGTAGAAAAGACATTGTGAACATGATTGAAAAAGTTGGGCAGCCCAAGCGTGAGCGTGATCGAGCCCGTGGGATTAAGAATCGCCCCTTGAAGGTCATGGTTGTCGGAATTCCAAACGTCGGTAAATCAACGCTGATTAATTTACTTGCGAAAAAGAAAATGGCAGCGGTTGCGAATCGCCCCGGTATCACACGCACGACCACGTGGATTCATATTAGTAAAAATCTGGTGCTTATGGATACCCCAGGGGTCTTGTGGCCGAAGTTTGATGATCCCATCATCGGAATTAAGTTGGCGCTTACTAACGCCATTAAAGAGCAGTTTCTGCCGATTGATGTCGTTTGTGAACATGGTTATGATTATCTCGTTAAGCATTACAGCGACGCTTTAAAAGCGCGCTACGGCATCGTTGACTCGGTTAACTACCATGAGTTTTTAGAAGCACTGGCTTCCGCCAAAAACATGCGTTTGACGCAAGATAAACTTGACATCGAACGGGCACAATTGTTTTTCTTTCATGATATAAAAGATCATAGCTTTGATCATGTCAGTTGGGAAACTCCGAATGAATACCTATGAATTAAAACATTGGAAGCTTAAGCAGGATGTGATTGGTATTGATGAAGCCGGCCGCGGTCCGATGGCGGGGCCACTGGTTGTTTGCGGGGTAATCTTACCGCATCATTATCAGCATCCTTTAATTAATGATTCAAAGCAGTTGAGTTTGAAACAGCGACAAGCTTGTTTTAATGATATCCTTTGTGATGCCAAACGCATCATGATTGATGTTGTGAGTGTTGATGTGATTGATACTCTCAACATTTACCAAGCGACCAAACAAAGCATGGAAGCGATTATCAATCATAATCACGTAGCGGCACTTGTGGATGCCATGGTTTGTGAAGGTGATGTTGAAATTCAAAGCATCGTGAAAGGCGACCAACAATCAATTTCAATCGCCGCTGCTAGCATCGTTGCCAAGATGATACGTGACAACATCATGATTGCCTATGATCAAATTTACCCCCACTATGGGTTTAAAAACCACAAGGGTTATCCAACCCAGAAGCATAAACAGGCGATGGCTGAGCATGGTTTAAGTCCCATTCATCGTCGTAGTTTTACCTTTAAATCAAAATAGGATAAGGGTAAGCGTGCGCTAATGATGGACTATGAAACTTTCATCTGCGCATTTGATTGGCTTGGCACTTGCACATCGTGGGGAATACCACAAGATTGCCCGGGCGCTTAAACAAAGGCGATACGTTGAACCAGCCCATCATGAAGCTGCCATTACTATCTTTGATAGGCACTATCCAAATTCATTAAGATTATTAACACAACCACCCTTTGTGTTGTTTTATCAAGGCAACATTAATCTTTTAAGCAGCCGGCGTTGCGTTGCGATTATTGGGAGTCGCAAGCCCAGTGCTTATGGGATTGCGATGACACGCAAGCTTGTGGATGCCTTACCAAATGATGTGGTGATTGTGAGTGGTCTAGCCAAGGGCATCGATGGCATTGCCCATCAACACGCCTTACATACGCATGGGTGTGTGGGTGTTTTGGGTTGTGGGATTGAGCGTGTGTATCCACGAGCGCATCATTTCCTTTTTGAAGCGATGGCGAAACAGCAATTGCTTTTAAGTGAATACCCTGATCATGTGCCTGGCTATAAACATCACTTCGTGGCTCGCAATCGCATTATTGCGGCCTTGAGCAATCCGATTTATGTGATGGCTGCCCAAGCAAAAAGTGGAACTTTAATTACCGTTGATTATGGTTTAGCGCTCCAAAAAGATATTGTTGTGCTACCTTATAATATTGATGATGCCAGTGGCGTTGGTTGCAATAACCTGATTGCCAGTGGCGCGCTTATGTTGACAAACGCTGAAGATTTATTCATCATAGAGAATGGAAATGGTTTATGAAAGGGGAGAATTGGACTATCCAATATATTTTATGAAGAAATTAATTATTGTGGAATCACCATCCAAATCAAAAACGATTCAACGCTACATTGGTGATGACTATGAAGTTTTATCAAGCAAAGGTCATATTCGTGACTTGGCCATCCGTGGCAAAGGTGGCTTGGGAGTCGATGTTGAAAATGATTTTACACCAACCTATGCAATTGCGAAAGATAAAAGAGACGTCGTTAAACAATTGGAAGGCGCTGTTAAAAAAGCGAGCGATGTTTATTTAGCAACCGACCCGGATCGGGAAGGGGAAGCGATTGCTTGGCATTTAGCGGAAGTTTTAAATTTGGATTTAAATAAATCAAACCGTGTAACTTTTAATGAAGTGACAAAAAAAGCGGTGCTTGAGGCACTTGATAATGCCCATCCAATCAACATGGATTTGGTCAAGTCGCAAGAAAACCGCCGTATTTTAGATCGCATCATCGGTTTTAAATTATCAAAATTACTACAATCAAAAATTAAGAGTAAAAGCGCAGGTCGTGTACAATCAGTCGCTTTAAAATTAATCGTGGAACGCGAAAAAGAAATTCAAGCCTTTGTGCCTGAAGAGTTTTGGACCATTCATGCCTTATCAAAAAAAGGCAAGCATGAACTCAACATAATTGCGGTCGATGAAAAACTGAGAGACTTGCATCTTAAAAATGAAGCTGAAGCCACTGCTTTTGTTGGTGAATGTGAGACTAGCATGCAAGTGGTTGATATTAAAAAGAAAAAAAGCAGACGCAATCCTAAACGCCCTTTCACAACATCAACCTTACAGCAAGAAATGGCAAACAAATTTAATTTCCCCGCACGTAAGACGATGCGGATTGCACAGAAACTTTATGAAGGTGTTGAAATAAATGGTGCAACAACCGGTTTAATCACCTACATGCGTACCGATTCAACCCGAATTAGTGACAGCTTTTTAATGCAACTCAAAGATCACGTGCATGAAAGCTATGGCAAAGAGTACGTTGGTTTTTACAAGGCTCCCAAAGCAAAAGGCAATGTTCAAGATGCGCATGAAGCCATTCGTATGACGGACATTAGTCTGCACCCCGATAAAGTTAAAGGCATGCTAACCAACGATGAATTTCGCATGTATGCCTTCATTTATTATCGGACGGTGGCAATTTTAATGGCATCCGCAGTCTTTGATAACACCCAAGTCATCTTTGACAACAACCACCATAAGTTTATGATTTCGGGCACCATTAAAGTTTTTGATGGCTATTTAAAAGTTTATGAAGCTTATGAACAAGCCAAAGATAAAATTTTACCTGAGTTTGAAGTGGATGAAATCATCAATATTCATGAGCTTGAAAAAGTACAACACTTTACAAAAGGTCCTTCGCGTTACAGTGAAGCAACCTTGATTAAAGAAATGGAAAGCAACGGCATTGGCCGGCCTTCAACTTATGCCATGATCATTGATACCATTTTAAAACGTGATTACGTTAATTTGATTAAACAAAGTGAAAC